>NZ_LWGA01001240.1:0-1178 GCF_001635235.1 Oleiphilus sp. HI0117
TTTGAGAATGAGAAAAGTTATACACATCCGACACTGCATCAACCACGATTCCGATAACCTTGGCGTTAGACTCGGTTTCTACCGAAACGATTATCACAACCGTTTCATCGGTATAAGATAAATCTTTAATGCCAAAGCTATATCGCAAATCAACGATAGGAGAAACAGTCCCCCTCAAGTTCATGACACCTAGCACCTGACTTGGAGAATTGGGAATTGAGGTGATCTCTTCCCAACCTCTTATCTCCTGCACTGAAAGAATATTGATACCGAACTCTTCACCCCCCATAAAAAAGGTGAGGTATTGGTCGGTTGGCTCATCCTGCTTTGCATCATCGACTTCACCATTAATCTGTTCTAGCTTTGAATCTTGTTGCTCTGACATAGATTAAACCTTTTGTTTTATGCCGCTTCGCTATCGTCTGGCTCGGTAATCTTCTTATAGGCATCACGCCCAACACCAGCAAGCTTTATAAGCCCGCTAATATCCAGGATCAGTGATACAGTACCATCCCCAAGTATCGTTGCGCCGGATACACCAGGGACTGAACGATAGTTTTCCTGCAAACTCTTGATGACCACTTGCTGCTGAGCTAATAAGTCGTCAACTAACACCGCTACCTTAATATTGTCACCCTCGACAATAACGAGGAGACCATCATCAACCCGTTCATGATCTGCCTGAACGTTAAAAATATCCCAAAGGCGAATAATCGGAACATATTCGTTTCGAAGGCGAAGGACGTCACAGCCACCAGAAACGCGATGTATCATCTGATCCTGAGACTCAATCGATTCGACAATAGATACCAAAGGAAAAATATATACCTGCTGACCAACACGAATTAGCTGACCATCCAAAATTGCCAGAGTCAGTGGCAAGCGTATCGAGAACATACTCCCCTTGCCTGGAGTCGACTCAACCTCGACCGAACCATTTAAGTCCTGTATATTTCTGCGCACAACATCCATACCAACGCCACGCCCCGAAATATCGGTAACTTCTGCAGCAGTTGAAAATCCAGGCTGGAAAATTAAGTCGTGAATTTGCTCTGGTTCAAGATGATCGTTAGGCGAAACAAGACCGTTTTCGATTGCTTTCGATAAAATTCGATCTTCATTGAGGCCGGCACCGTCATCAATAATCTGAATAACAATGTTACCGCCCTGGTGAAATG
>NZ_LWGA01001241.1:0-15801 GCF_001635235.1 Oleiphilus sp. HI0117
TGACTCGGCCTGCGAGCATATTGAATGCGATCAACTGCCCGACACTCAAGGAGCCTGCAATCACCAGTGTTGCACCCACCCAAAGGATTAATACTGTAACTGCCTTGTTAATAAAGCCCGCCGTTTGGCTGGCGATATTGCCTAGGTTCATCGCCTTGAAAGAGGACGACACATAAGCAGCTAGTTGCTCTTCCCAACGACGTTGCATTTGAGGCTCGACAGCCATCGACTTAAGCGTTTCAACGCCTGAAATGGACTCGACCAAGAAAGCCTGGTTCTCTGCTCCGTGCTTGAACTTTTCGTTTAGGCGGTTTCTAAGAACTGGCGTGATTGTCGCCGATAGAATCACATAAAGGGGAATCGAACCTAACACTATCCATGTGAGGGTTGGGCTGTAGTAGTACATCACCACAAAAAAGATCACGGTAAAAAGGATATCGATAATCAGCGTTAAAGCAGAGCCAGTAATAAACTCACGAATGGTATCCAACTCTCGAACTCTGGCTACAGTATTCCCCACTTGCCGTGCATTAAAGAATGATATGGGCAGACGCAAGAGATGGTTATATAACTGCGACCCTAAGGTCACATCAACCCGATTGGTGGTATGCGAGAAGACGTAGGTTCGAAGGCCATTCAAAATCACATCGAATAAGGAAACGACGATTAAACCGAAGCACAATACATCGAGCGTAGTTAAGCCCTGATGGACGAGTACTTTGTCGATAATCACCTGAAAGAACAACGGCGTAATTAGTGCAAATAACTGAATAAAGAAGGAGGCAACCAAGACCTGCATCAAGATCTTTTTGTACTTGATAATAGCGGGGATAAACCAGGAAATATCAAATTTACCGTTCATACCTGGCAGGAGTGAACGTCGAGTAATTAGAATAATTCTGCCATTCCAATAATCTTCGAATTCACTAAGAGTGAAGACTTGTGGTTTTTCAGAACCAGGCACTTGAACAAGAACCTTTTCATCTGCGACTTTGGCAAGAATAAAGTACTCACCATTTTTACTCAGGCCTATCGCAGGTAAGGCCATCTTTTCTAACTTAGCGATGTCTGCTTTTGTTAGTGAAGCTTTAAGTTTTAGGTGTCTAGCAGCACGAACGATATCTTTATCATTCAGACAAGAGGCCGAGTTTTTAGCTTCGGATGAAGGTTCATTAGTACCAAAGTAATGACGAATCTGCTCTGGATCTGCAGCGACTTGGTGATAACGTGCTATTGATACCAGGCAAGCTAAGCCCGTATCAACGGATGAAGACTTTCCAGCCTCATTTGAAGCATGACTAGACAAAACGATTTCCTTATCGGCGGCATTCAATCTCTTCACATATTAATAAAAAGACAAAACACCAAACAGTTGTACCTACAACCTTCCAACAAAAAATCTTAAAAGAAGTCTTTAACCATTCCCAGGCGTACAGCATTCGATGCTAGCCGAGGGTTACTCGCAGCCCATTCGTAGTTGATGATGTAGTCTTTATCTTTTAAGCCCGGGCACTGGGCGTTTAGGTCGACGTGGCTTTCTGGGAACATTTGAAAGATCCAGAGGCATTCGTTCTTTTGCTTATAACGAAACCAGAGTACGACATCGCCTTTACGAGAAGAGTCATTGTAAGTGCGAAACTTCAGGCGGCTGGATGTCCGGAAGCTGACATCCTCAACTCTAAGGCCCTGATCATCGAAGTAAAAGCCACCGTTTTTGAGGTAAACCGGCGTTAAGGCAATAGTTATGATGACCATGGCGCCAAGCCAGGCGCTGCGGATTAGGTTCTTTTTAGTTATTTTCATTATCGATAAGACTAAACGTTGTTATTGTGCCTTTAAGCGTAGCAACGATTAGCCTATGTCGCAATATTCCGCCTACTCTTCAGCAAAACATGAGTAGGTTTCAAAGGCTTCGAAGTGATCTTTGGGGATCGAATACAATAAGCTGGCGAGGTCATCGCAGCGGTTGATCCAGTCGCTACCTACTTTTTTGGCCGCATCTCGCATAGACCATTGCAAAGCCTTCAACTTATCCAGCACAGTTTCTAGCAGTAGCGCGACAACCTCAAGCTCTTCACACTCTCTAGCATTATGCTCAACCTCCAAGCAATCGGCCGCCTCACTGAGCCAACGCCGAACCTCTGAATCCCATAAACCTGAATTACGGTAGAGTTCCTCCAGGCCTGTGATGATCAACATGGAACGCTCTGTCTGTGCAATACTTTGCACCTCTCGCATCCCTACAGCACATTGCTTTGCAAGTTCCAACCAATGCACCATAAAACGCTGCTGCACCACCAAGTAACGTGATAGTTTGGGCATAAACTCTATGGGGATAACTTGAGCAAGGCCCTGGGCATTCTTACGCAGCATCTCGACGACGGCATGACATATATCACGATCAACCGCCTCTGATTCAGCCTGAATTAAAGGAATTAACTGAGAAGGCCCATAACCTCTCGGACGCAATTTTTTTCGATAGGCTTCATCAAGCATAACAGCAAGACCAACAACCTGTGCATCGAGACTATGCTTATCTCCGATAATGCCTTGCGGCCAGCCTGAACCGTCTTTACGTTCTTTATGCTCTTTGACTGCACGCCCTACCCGCTCGGACAGATTAGGTATATTTTCAAGAAACTCGCCCCCCAAAGACAACTGCTGCACATACATTTGTCGCTTTTCGCTATCGGGAAGCTTGTCAAAAATGGCAGCAATATCAGGGTCAATATTCAAGAAGCCTGCATCATGCATTTGTGTTGCGGTGAAGACAACTTCCATATCTTCATCATTGAGTCCAAGCTCAAGCGCAATGAGTATTGCAAAACCGGTAGCACTTTGAGTTGAATTAAAACGGGGCGATAAGCGATCTGCAAAAACTGTCAGCTTTTGAGATAGCAGTGGATAAGCACTGATTAAACCACACTGTCGAACCAGTTCCTTGGTTAAATCCATGCGATCCAAGCCCTTCAAGACCTTATTCTGTGCCTTACGAATCGAGTCAAACAATTCACTAGGTGATACGGTACTCGCCAAGCTAACTTGCAGTTCTATGGGAAGTTCCAGCTGAAAGCGCGCAATCTTATTGGCAACGTCTTCAGTGAGGTAGGTTCCTTTGGGTACAACTGTTGCCCCACGGTTATTACATATGTCTTGCGTCGTTAAAACCGGGTTATATTTATTAATTTCTACCAAGTGATCAGCATAAGGGTTCCGCTCTGAATACTGGTCCATATTAATAACGCTCCATTCAAGTCGTGCCACCCGCTTGGCAGGTGTATCTACAGCCAAAAGATAAATATAGATTTATCACATTTTTAAACTTTAAGCATTTGAAAAATATAATTTTTTCAAATTCTATTAGTATTATTTAGATCATTTTAGGTCAAAACAGGCCAAATTGATTAATACTCATACAACACAGCACTAAATACAGGTCTTCGTTTTGCGTAGCGAAGAGCATACAAACCTAATTTTAATTCTGGAAACGGATATATAGACTATAGAGAAATCGAAAGATTATGCCCTAAAAACAGCTAACAACTGTATATCAAGAACATAGAGCTAGAAATATTGTCTGTCAGGTAAGTCGTATTAGCTAATACCCTGCGACAACTCTCATCCATATTGAAATAGTAAGATAGATGCTAAAACGGATATTGCCAAGGCGTACGTTTGAAATAGTTTAGAAATTTTTAGGGCAGGATAAGGGTGCACCATAGCGCACCCTTTTGGAACATTTTTACTCTGCTGGCGCTGAGTAGGCTACATCAAGTTCTCGTGCAGCTTTAACATCATCCAGACGACGAACAGGTTGCGTATAAGGCGCACCTTTTACTGTTTCTGGTGTGTCTTCCGCTTCCTTCTGAATCGCTGCCATCGCCTTAACAAAGCCTTCTAGCTCGTCAATAGACTCTGTCTCGGTTGGTTCAATCAGCAAACACTCTGGTACCAACAAGGGGAAGTAAGTGGTCGGAGCATGGTAGCCGTAATCGAGTAAACGCTTGGCAAAGTCCATCGCCGTGACACCCAGACCTTTCGCTTGTTTGTTCATCGTCACAATAAACTCATGCGTGGCTCGACGCTCAGGATAGGCCAATTCAAAACCGGCATCAGCCATCAACTTAGCCATGTAGTTTGCACTCAAGGTTGAAAACTCACCAACTCGATGCAAGCCTTCTCGGCCAAGTAGTACTGCGTAAATGTAGGCTCGAAGAATAATCCCGGCATTACCCATGAAGGTACTTAGGCGACCGATGGAATCTACATTATCTGCTTGGGTCACCCAATGATAATTCTTAACGCCGTCTGCTTGCGCCTGACAACCCGCCATTGGCGTAGGCAGGTATGGTAGTAAACGCTCACCTACAGCAACTGGGCCAGAACCTGGTCCACCGCCACCGTGAGGTGTTGCAAAGGTCTTGTGCAAGTTCATATGCAGCACGTCAAAACCCATATCGCCCGGGCGTACTTTACCCAAGATCGCGTTCAGGTTCGCACCATCGTAATAAAGCAAACCGCCCGCGTCATGAACCGTCTTGGCAATCTCTTCGATCTGTCTTTCAAACACGCCGCAGGTCGAAGGGTTAGTCATCATGATCCCGGCTGTTTGTGGGCCAACTGCTTCTTTAAGCGCTTCCAGGTCAACATCACCGCCTGACTTTACAGGGATCTCTTTTACCTTATAACCACACATTACCGCTGTAGCAGGGTTTGTCCCATGAGCTGCTTCTGGAACGATAATTTCAGTTCTTCCAAAATCTTCACGTGCTTCGTGATAGGCTTTGATCATCGCAACACCGGCGAATTCACCTTGTGCACCGGCCATAGGGCTTAGTGATACACCCGCCATACCCGTCACTTCTTTAAGTACTTCCTGAAGCTCATAGACACATGACAAGTAACCTTGGCTATGCGACTCAGGCGCTAAAGGGTGACGAGATATAAAACCCGGCAAACTCGCTGCACGCTGCGCACCTTTTGGGTTGTACTTCATCGTACAAGAGCCCAAGGGATAGAACTGAGTATCTATCGAGAAATTCTTGCGAGACAAGTTAGTAAAGTGTCTCACAGTTTGTAATTCAGATACCTCTGGCATAAGCGCCGGCTTTTGACGTAGCAATTCCTGAGGAATCGTGGTCGCCTGGCTATCGGCTTTAGGAGGTAATTGCGCCGAAGCTGTTCTGCCCTGACTACCGTTTTCAAAAATCAACATTAGGCTTCTCCTCCTGCTAGCGCCCGGCTTAACGCGTTAGCGAATAAGTCCAGGTCGGCATCATTTTTCACTTCAGTCACACACACTAGAATACAGTTCTTCAAAGCATCAAAGTGTTGCTCAAGACCATAGCCCGCTAACACGCCCTGCTCAGCCATGCTTTCAAGTACTGCATCAGCATCGTTATCGACCTGTACAACCAGTTCATGGAAGAAGGCTTCGCCATTCAGCACTGACACTCCGTCAATTGCTTCAAGCTTAGCGCGCAATTTTTGAGTATTTTGATGACAAGCCATCGCTACCTGAGAAAGGCCCTTGTAGCCCATCAAAGACATATAAATCGTTGCTGCTGTAACCGCCAAGCCTTGGTTGGTACATATATTGGAAGTCGCTTTAGAACGGCGAATATGCTGCTCGCGTGCCTGTAAGGTCAGGGTAAAACCTTCTTTACCTTCCAGATCGACAGTACGACCAATAATACGTCCTGGCATTTGGCGAACCAGCTTTTCTTTACAACAGATAAAGCCAAAATACGGGCCACCCGATGCCATAGGAATACCCAATGGCTGACCTTCACCCACGGCGATATCGGCACCCTTATCTCCCCATTCACCAGGAGGCGTTAATAGCGCTAAAGCTGTCGGATTAACGACGCCAATAACCAACATGCCATTTGCCTGGCCCCAGTTGGTTAAAGCATTCACATCTTCCAACGAGCCAAAGAAGTTTGGCTGAGGAATTATCAAAGCGGCATAGTCTTGGCCAGCAAAGCTTTCTAACGCTGCACTATCAACGGCAAGCGCTTTATCGTCCATTGGCAATACATCAATGGAAATTCCCTGGTTGCTAACAATGTCATCAACCACTTGCTGGTATAGAGGATGTACGGTACCTGCGATCAGAGCCTTTTTGCTCTTGGACTTTCTGTTGGCACGAATCGCCATCAACACGGCTTCAGCTAGGCCCGATGCTCCGTCATACAAGGAAGCATTAGACATATCCATCGCCGTAAGCTGGCACATCATGCTTTGGTATTCATAGATTAGCTGCAAAGTCCCTTGGCTTGCCTCTGCCTGGTAAGGTGTATAGGCAGTCAGGAACTCACCACGCATCGTCACATCCCACACAGCAGCAGGAATATGATGTTCGTAGGCACCGGCACCAATAAAACATAGCGCACCTTCGTCTAATTGAGCACGCTCGCTCATTAGCCGCATCATTTCCATTTCGCCTAAACCTTCAGGCACACCATTCAGTGGTTTGGCTCGTAAGTGAGCTGGAATTTCATCAAACAGGTCATCGACTTTGTCGACACCAATAACATCCAACATCTTCTGGATATCGTGTTCCGTATGAGGAATAAAAGGCATTACACACCCTCTTTGCAGCGAGTTCCCAAAGCATTCACTCAGGAACTTAAAAAATAAAAACCTTTGCCGACTTGCTTCACCGAAATTGCACGATCTAAACAAGTATCACAAAGGTCTGAAATAATTAGCTGGCAAATGCTATCAGTTACCAGCTGAAACACTAAGTTTCTTAGTGCTCTTCTGCTTCACAAATTTCTTTGTATTCGTCAGCAGACAATAAGCCTTCAAGCTCTTGAGGATCAGAGATCTTCAATTTGAAGAACCAGCCATCATCATAAGGATCGCTGTTAACCGTTTCAGGCGAATCTTCCAAGCCTTCATTGGTTTCTAGAACCGTTCCACCAACAGGAGAAAAGATATCAGATGCTGCTTTAACTGACTCGACAACACCGGCTTCTTCACCTGCTTCAATGACTGCATCAACTTCAGGTAATTCAACAAATACCACGTCGCCCAGTAGGTCCTGTGCATGATCAGTAATACCTATAGTAACGGTTTCGCCATCTTCTTCCAGACGAACCCACTCATGGCTAGATAGATACTTCAATTCTCCAGGGATAAGACTCATGTTTTGCAATCCTCAAACTAAATAACAATTAAATCAAATACTAAAATAGTGAATAAATTTATTCTGGCAAGTTCCTGCTACATTTAAGCAACAAGCACGAGCTTTTTACTCGAATACTTTTTTACCATTACGAACAAAAGGCGGGCGCACCACTCTAACGGGCACCTGCTTTCCACGCATATCGACAGCACAACTATCTCCCGTCGCAGCAGGTACTCGCGCCAAGGCAACCGAGTAGCCAAGTGTAGGTGAAAAGCTACCGCTAGTAATTTCACCTTCGCCAACACCTTCAACAATTACTTTCTGATGGCCACGTAATACACCGCGTTGCTCAAGCACCAAGCCTACCAATTTGCTCGATACGCCCTGCTCTTTCTGCGCAAGTAGCGCTGCTTTCCCAATGAAGTCCCTGTCTTCTGAGAAAGATACTGTCCAGCCCATAGCAGACTGAAGCGGCGTTACAGACTCATCCATATCGGAGCCATATAGGTTCATACCTGCCTCAAGACGCAGTGTGTCTCGGGCACCCAGGCCACATGGTTTAACACCCGCTTCAACCAAAGCTTTCCAAAAGTCAGCAACAGCATCGCTTGGCACCATGACTTCCAAACCGTCTTCACCGGTATAGCCGGTGCGACAGAACATCCAATCGCCAGCTTCCAAGCCTTGGAACACTTTTAAACTATCGATAAGCTCGGCATTATCAGGAGAAGCCTGCTTAATGTTCTGTATAGCTTCGGGGCCTTGAATGGCCACCATGGCTAACTCGGGGCGCTCAATCAATTCCACATCAAATTTTTCAGCCTGCTTGTTCATCCAAGCCAGGTCTTTTTCTCGCGTACCGCAATTAACCACTAGGCGATAGTCTTTAGGCATACGATAAGCAATCAGGTCGTCGATCACACCACCCTTCTCATCCAACATGCCACTATAGAGTGCTTTGCCTGTTTCTTGCAGCTTGTCGACATCGTTCGCTAACAAATAACGAAGATAGTCACGAGAGTCTTTACCCTGTACATCAACAATTGTCATGTGCGACACATCGAACATACCCGCGCTTTGGCGCACAATTTTATGCTCTTCAATTTGAGAGCCATAATGCAAAGGCATGTCCCAGCCACCAAAATCTACTATCTTGGCACCGGAATCCTGATGCACCTCATATAATGCGGTTTTTGAGCCCAAGAGCATTCTCCGAGAAGTTAGGAATAAATAGAGTAAAATTAGAGCGGCATTTTACCTGATTGACTGGGGAAAAAACCACCAATTATTTTATAAGGCATAAATAGCGACGATTCGCTGACTATAAAAGAAAGTATTGCAGGGAAGGCAAAACCTTTTCAAAATCACAAAATGCATGATCACCACCGGCCTGAACCCAGAGTTTAGCCTTAGGCAGACATGCTAAAGCCTGTGCGAAATCCAAGACCTCATCTCCGGTTTGCGTCATGATATAAACATTATCCGAACTGACCAACGAAGCATTCTGCTTAGGGCTTAGTTCCAAAGACTTTAACTCATCCATATGTGAAGGTAATACAGTGTAGGTTTCGCCAGAGTAGTAGTTAGTATTCTCACCTAGATAATCAACGAGCAGTTCGTAAGGCTTTAAAGCAGGGTTGATCAAAACTGCCTTCAGAGAGGAGCCCGGCAAAGAGTACCTCTCAAGCAAGTGCATACTGTAATAAGCACCAAGCGAGCTACCAATGAATCCGAGCAGATTCTGTACACCAATGCTTTCAATCAGCTTGTCTACCAGAGCAATCGCTTCGCGTGGCGATGGGGGGAGTTTTGGAATTTCTAAACGAAGCCCAGGGCATTGTCGCTCAAAATAAGCCTTGCATAACTGGGCTTTGTGAGACTGTGGTGAACTATTGAAACCATGTAAATAAATAACAGACTTCAATAGCCATTACTCTCGAGATCTAAATTAAACTGAAAATCTTCAGCTCTTGAAACTTTTGACTCTAAACGACCGTCGTCAAATAACTTTAGCCATCGGTAACCAGGCGCTATCGCTTCTACACCAAAATCATGGGACTTCGGAGTAAATTGAATACAGGTTGAAGGCGTCGCCAGCAGCTGAACACCTTTACGCGTTTCAGAAAACTCTTGATGAATATGCCCCCAGAGTACCGCTCTGACATTGTCATAGCGGTCAACGATATCGAAAAACTGATCTCGATTATGCAAACCAATCTTATCCAGCCAGGTACTGCCGATATCAACCGGATGGTGATGAAAGCTAATTAAGGTATGAAGATCGGGGCGTTCAGACAAGCACCGCTCTAGAAAGGCTAAATCATCATCTCGTAACATGCCATGTACGGCACCTGTTACAGACGAATCTAATAAAATAATTTGCCAATTGCCAACACGTAGCAAGCGCTCCGTCTCGACCCCGTGACCCAAGGCCTCAGCCATAATGCCACGGTCATCATGATTCCCAGAGAACCAACGGCTGGGAGCGTTAAAGCCTTCAATTTGAGTTTGGAAGTAGTGATAGGCTTCAAGACTTGCATCCTGTGCAATATCGCCCGTCGCCAAAACGTAATCCGGGCTTGGACAAAAGCTCGCAGCTATATCAGCTTCAACTTTATCAAGCACCGCAACAAGGCTTTCGCGTGTCACCACACCAAGCAAGTCACTTTCAGCATCCTTTGTGAGGTGGCAATCACTTATTTGAAGGAGGTTAATCACAGCGCCCCCTGCACTGACATGACTCGACATTTTCGTTCGGCTCTTTCTGTTATCTAAATCGCTGATCTGACAATCTCAATTCCAATTTGACCCGGCACACTGAGACTCACTCCTTCAGAGAACCGATCTGCAATACGCTTTATCCATAGATTCACTAAACTTTTCGCAGATTAACTAGATAAGTTAGCTCAATATTGCAGTTTGGAAATGATGATGACGCTTTGTTTTAGTGTTTTCATACTAAGGTATGAATTTTTTGTTACGCGCGTCTCAGATATTAGCGTTAATAAAGACAAACAGTCTGATAAGACTTTCACACTTTCTGATGGGTAAACGGACTCTCGTCGCAACATCCATAAGAAATACAGAAATTCAGCCATTCCGTCAGAAAAGTATTCATCTGACTTTTTTCATCGGGCAAGTGCATTTTTTGATTTGGGTAGATATTTACACCCTGAGCTAACTGGCGGCCATCGCGAGCTATCACTTCAGCGACACCCGCATCATGATATAAACGCACCGTAAGCTTGGGGTTGTTCACCCACTTCCCTGCCGCTGCGGTTTGTTCAAGCAAAAAAGTATCGGTATATTTACAAGACTCAACAAGCGTCATATGTACTTGCCCAACGTAAGACATGCCGTTATGTAAGCTGAAGCGAATCCGTTCAACATCGCCCATCATTCGAATCAAACGAATTAGGCGGTTATAGTTGCTTTCAAAGGTCGCGCCAAGCTGAACCAAGTCGGGGACATACTTTTTACGCATTAAAATAATACTCTCCCCTTAGTCTAGCGCCACTGCTCTCGCAAGCGTTCCCGGTTTAAGGCCAGCCATTGAAGCCCCATAATAGCGGCAGCATTGTTAATGGTGCCATTTTCGACCAATTTATAAGCTGCTTCAAAGTCTAGGCAGTGTACCTTGATATCTTCATCTTCTTCAGCAAGACCAAACACGCCACCAACACCTTGAACACTGACTTTAGCACAGTAGAGATAGACCTTCTCTGTAGTGCCGCCCGGCGAGACCAAGTATTCACAAATTTTTTCAAGTTCGCCTAATTCCAGGCGCGCCTCCTCTTGCGCTTCTCTGCGTGCAACATTCTCCGGGTGCTCGCCCTCATCATTCATCCCTGCAACCAACTCCAGCAACCAGGGTGATTGATCCTCGAGTATTGCGCCCGGCCTGAATTGTTCCAGCAGCACAACTTTGTCTTCCATTGGGTCGTAGGGAATAACGCAAGTGGCATCACCCCGAATAAACAATTCACGACTGACTTCCCGGCTCCAGCCACCATCAAACAAGCGATGTTTCAGGGTAACCTTTTCCATGCGAAAGAAGCCTTCAAAGCAGGACTCACGGCCAATTAGCTGATAATCTTCTTTGCCATATTGAAGCTTGATCGTCGACATTATTTCTCCTTTCAGCTCGAACTGAGGCTAGCGTTTTTCGAACTAAATATACTGTTTTTGCGATTTATTGAGGGACATACAAACATCTACATGCTGCACAAGACAGGTATTTGCGCCAAGGAAGTCTAGAGTTCTTCATATAGATTGTCCATAATGAAACCATCGAGCCAAAGCTTATTTTCAGCCTTAGGTTCCTATACCGTACGCCCGATCAAAGAGGACACTATGAAGCACACATCAAAGCTGCTTATTTCAACCTTTCTTTCTTGCATGACGCTGCCATTTATTGCGTCGGCACAAAGTACCGACCTTTTAAGCCTATATAAGAAAGCCGAGAACTATGACGCAGAGATCTTTGCTGCTCAGTCAGCTTATTTGGCCGAACAAGAAGGCCAAAAAATTGAATTTGCAGGTCTACTACCCACTGTCAATGCAAGAGCAAGCTTAAGCCATACAAACTCAAATGGCTTAAGCTCAAGCGACAATAGCTACAAGCAAAAAAACTATTACTTAAGTTTATCTCAGCCACTATTGAACTTACCTACCTGGCACTCAGTAAGCGCTAGTGAACAAAGAACCCTGCTAGCTCAAGTCGATTACCTTACTGCTCAGCAAAATTTAATCCTTAATGTCGCAACAGCCTATTTCAAAGTACTAAGAGAGCAAGAAAACCTGCGCTCTGACCACTCTCAGGAAGCAGCTGTAAAGCGCCAATATGAACAAGCCAAAGAGCAGTTTGATGTTGGCTTAATCGCGATTACCGATGTTCACGAAGCTAAAGCATCCTATGATGCATCGCAAACTGCACGAATTAGATCTGAGGGCAACCTGACCATCGCCCTGGAAAACCTTTCGCGAATTACGGGTGAGTATACAAACGAGCTACATGGCCTTAATCCTGACTTCCCTATTGCCATGGATACAAGCATTTCTGCAGAAAAATGGCTTGAGTCCGCACAAAACCACAATCTAGGTATCAAGATTGCTCACTACGCTTATAAGGCAAGCGAAGCACTTCTAAAGTCAAAGAAAGCAGCTCATTTACCTACCGTCAGTCTGGATGCCAATTATAGCAATTCTGCCTTCACCAATTACTATGCAGCTGGCAACGATGATAGTGAGAGTAGCGAACTAGCCATTACACTTAACATGCCACTGTATTCTGGTGGCGCAACACAGGCGGGTGTTCGCCAAGCTCGCCATCAGGTCGCCGAGGCAAAACACAATCTGACCTTAGCGCAACGTCAGGCGAAAATAGAAACACGTACCGAGTTTATTAGTCTGAAAACCAACATTCAGACAGTTGAGTCACTTCAACAAAATATCGTTTCTCGTGAAAGTGCTTTAGAAGCAACGCGTGAAGGTTACAAGGTAGGTACTCGAAATATTGTTGAAGTACTTGATGCCGAGCGTAACTATTTCACTGCACTTCGTGACTACGCGAATGCTCGCTTCGATTTTGTAGAAAGTAGCCTACGCATAAAACGCGCAGCGGGAACCTTAAGTGTTAAAGACATTGAAGCTCTGAACGCCTGGCTATCGCCCGGCCAGTAAGCTCTAGCTTTCTTCAAGCAAGGGCTGCAGGTGGTCAACAACACGTTTCACCGCTCCCTTGCTAGCCTCAACTTTCTGCAATGCATTTTGCCCCATTTCCTGAGCCCGTTCCGGGTTTGAAAATAGCATTCCGAGCGACTCGAGCAACGCGAGTTCATCTGCCACAATTTCCATACCCTTGGCTTCGACCAGTTGATGACAAATAGCTTCAAAATTAAAGTAATGGGGGCCAATTAAAATCGGCAACCCCAAAGCGCCTGGCTCAATCGGGTTATGGCCACCAATTTCGGTAAATGAACCGCCTATTACCGCAACCTGAGCTGTCGCATAAAAATCCATCAACTCCCCCATGGTATCCACCACAAATACTTCTGCATCGCTGGGAATTTTTTCAAATTCGCTTCTTCGTGCGGTGTTAAAGCCTTGCTTATTTGATTGCTGAAAAGCACTTTCGAAGCGCTCAGGGTGCCTAGGCACTAATACCAGCAAGGCATCGGGAAAGCGCTGCCTCAAACGTTCATGCACTTTTAAAACCAGCTCGTCTTCGCCTTCATGCGTACTCGCCGCGACCCAAATCTTAGGCTTAGCGGGTAAATTTGCGCTCAGGTGAGCGGCTTTTTTAACATGACTATCTTCCACGTTCGTATCAAACTTTACGCTACCCGTTACAAAAATCTTTTCCTTTGCGATATCTAGTGATTCAAATCGTGAAGCATCATTTTCGTACTGGCATAGCACGAGTGACAGATCATTCAACATCCAACCAATAGCGGGTTTCAAGCGTCGGTAGCCTTTTGCTGAGCGCTCTGACAAACGCGCATTAGCGATGACAACCGGGCAGTTTCTTCGCATCACCTGGTGAATCATATTTGGCCAGAGTTCGGTTTCCATAATGATCAGACATTCAGGTTTTACCCGGCGCAAAAACGCCTTCACCATAAAGGGAATATCGTAAGGTGCATAGACATGAAACACATCACTGCCAAAGCGCTTTCTAATTTGCTCGGAGCTGGTTGGCGTCATACTAGTGATAACGATATCTCGGTTTGGAAAACGCCTTTGAATCTCTCGAATAATTGGCTCCGCTGCTAGCACTTCGCCTACGGACACAGCATGCACCCAAATACTTCTATTCAGCTTTGGCGCATTAAAAAAACCAAAACGCTCCATTTTTCTGGCCTTATATTCTGGCGCCTTAAATCCTCGCCATAAAAGCTTCAGATAAACAAATGGCATACAGAGTGCGAAAAGAATTGTGTAAACTAAGCGGAACATAAGCGCCTTTCGAAAAATTCAAAAGACGCAGTATAGACGATTAGCAGCGCTTCTCACATCACTTGATGAGAGAGCGCTTCCGAGGAAAACGATATCTATGTCAAGCCAATCTAACACGAGAGCTACCCGACCTTTGATGGTTTGGGTCTGTCATGATGGGCGGGCCGGACACATCAGTCAGCTAAAAGGTCTAACTAAAGCGCTTGCCCGCCAGACTAATATCGAAGAGCTCTGGCTAGACAGCCAAACACTGCAAGTCGGCTTTCGAGGATTGTTACTTCCCACAAAACAGGATAACAGCCCGGACATCATCATTGGCGCAGGGCACGGCACTCACAAAAGCCTGCTCATGCTCGCCCGGACCCACCGCGCCAAAAGCTTTGTCATTATGAAACCCAGCCTACCGCTGCCGCTATTTGATGGCGTCATTTGCCCCGAACATGACGGGCTAGCCAATAGTGAACGGGTCATGACAACGCAAGGGCCTATCACAAAGATTTCACCCCCACCAAACACGAAACGAACACAACACCTTATGATGATCGGCGGCCCTTCTAAGCACTTCGTATGGGACGAGTCGAATTTGATTAAGCAAATCCAAGAAATTTGCGACACCCGCCGGGAAGTTTTATGGCACTTGAGCGACTCGCCACGAACACCGCTAAGCTTTATCGACAAGATTTCAAGTTTCGAAATAGCAAACCTAAGCTGTCACCGGTATCAAGATGGCAGTTTTGGCCCAGTAGATGAAGCACTTCAGTCCAGCGCTTTTACTTGGGTAACACCTGACAGCATGTCAATGCTCTACGAGTCCTTAACGTCAGGCTCGCCCACCGCACTATTAGAGCTGCCAATGGTATCGAAATCAGAAAAGAAGCGAATTTGCATGCATATCAACAGACTCACCTCTAGCGGCAAACTTATCGACTTCGGTCAATGGCAAAGCAATAAGAAAGCACAGTTTTATCCTGACTTACCAGCAAGCCTTGACGAGGCTTCGGCAGCTGCCACCTGGCTTTTGAAACGATACCAACAACTTTCTCTTACTGCGCAAACCACAGGGCAAGCATGAGACAAAAAACGATATTACAAGTTTTGCCAAGCCTGGTTTCTGGCGGTGTCGAAACAGGCACTTTAGACCTCGCTCAAGAACTGGTTGAGCAAGGCTACCGTTCATTGGTTGTTTCTTCTGGCGGCCCTATGGTTAAGGCGCTTGAACAACAAGGGTCGAAGCATATCGAGCTCCCCGTTCACAGCAAGAACCCCATACTTATGTGGTGGAACAGTAGAAAGCTAGCAAAGCTGATAGAAACGCAGAAGATTGACCTAATCCATGCTCGCTCTCGCGCTCCAGCCTGGAGCGCCTTATGGGCATCAAAACAAAGCAACATTCCCTTTGTCACCACCTTTCATGGTGTCTACGGTCACCAGAATGCTCTCAAGCGCTGGTATAACAGCGCCATGCTTAGAAGCCAGCATGTGATCGCTGTTTCTAAGTTTGTACAACAGCATATAGAAGAGGTCTACCCCACCTTCAACACTAAGACCAAGCTGATTTTTCGCGGCATCGACCTGGATAGGTTTGAGCTGGAAGAAGCTCAGCTCGCTGCGAAACAGCTCAAGACAGCATGGTCAGTCCCTGAGGGGAAAAACATTATCATGCTGCCTGGAAGGCTAACTCGAATTAAAGGCCATCAAGTACTAATAGA
>NZ_LWGA01001242.1:0-562 GCF_001635235.1 Oleiphilus sp. HI0117
CAAAGTAACAGCCTTACGTCTTGATAATATCAACGACATCATCACCTTTAACAAAAAAGTATTTTGTCGAGATGACTCTGCAGATGGAATCATGAGAAGTAAAAATGATGACTTTGTGGTGGAAGGCTTTCTTAGAGACGGTAACGAAGCACCATTAATGCTGATCAACTGCCAGCCTGAGAGCAAGTCTGAATCTAATCAGGTTGCATAGAATTTAAAAAGCTTTGTAGGCAGCGCCTTCCACGGCTCGCATGAGGGCTAGCACGAAATTGATCGTGCGCCTGAACCCTCTGCCTACAATAGACAACTTTCTCGCGCTTAAGACCTACAGGCGCATTTCAATACCACAATCGGCCATATGTGCCTTGGCTTCTTGAACGCTGTACTCTCCAAAATGAAAAATACTTGCTGCCAGAACAGCATCGGCGCCACCTTCCAAAACTCCATCTGCCAAGTGCTGTAAATTCCCCACACCGCCAGATGCTATAACCGGAATAGACACAGCATCGGTAATCGCCCTAGTGACGCCTAAGTCGAAGCCGTTTTTCATACCGTCCTGATC
>NZ_LWGA01001243.1:0-628 GCF_001635235.1 Oleiphilus sp. HI0117
TAATCGGATATTCTGCAGCTGCATAATGATTCGAATACGGGGCTTGTGTCGTGGGTACCTGATTATTATGCAGNTGCAGAATATCCGATTACGGTATCGGTAACAGATGGTATCCTGCAAGACACACAAAGCTTTAGTCTCAACGTACAGAATACTAACCGAGCGCCTGTCATCAATACGATGAGCTTAAATGATGGGCTAGAGAATACACCCTATAGCTATAGCTTGGATGCTGTTGACCCCGATAACAATCAGCTTACCTACACGCTACAAAGTGCGCCTCTTGGCATGAGCATCAATTCAAGTGGCCTAATTCAATGGGTACCTAGCTATGATGAAGCTGGTATTCACTCTGTCACAATCACTGTTAGTGACACGGACGGGTTAAGTGCTAGTAAATCATTTAGTTTGAATATTGTTAACGTGAATAGAGCGCCTATTGCACAGGCTCAGAACCTAAGCTCTGATGAAGATACAAACTTACCAATTATTCTTTCTGGGCAGGATGATGACGGTGATGGAATCACTTTCAATCTGATCGGCTCGCCCTCAAACGGGACATTGGAAGGTATAGAACCGAGCTTCACTTATACTCCAAACGAAAATTTCTATGGTAGTGATACCTTGA
>NZ_LWGA01001244.1:0-1352 GCF_001635235.1 Oleiphilus sp. HI0117
AAGCTGTTTTCGTCTTAGTTCTCTCAAGTAAACCAGGCAGCAGCTCATGCTTAGGTACAAAAGGTAGCTCATAGTATTTTGAATGTTTTCAAACGGAGAGCCGCTAGCATTCAAAGAGGCCAGGGCAAATACTGAGAATATCCCGACAAGCCATAGGGCAGGTTTGAATTCATAGAAAAAGAACAGCAATAAGGGAATGAAATAGGTCCATGTTTTAAAGTCTTCCAGGCCTGTCATTAAGCCTATTAGGGCAATGCAGGCGAGAGCCAGAGAACTGTGTTTAAACCAGATGAAGCTCTCTTTATCGGCATTTCGGTTTTTACTTTGCCACTGGTTTACAATGAGTAGCGCACACAGAACACCGATGCCGCAAGCGCTGATCAATTGCCCCTGAAAGAGCAGGGCGAGCGCTAAGGTACCTGCCAGAATAAGGGCATACAAGTAGGATTTTGAGTTAATAAGTAGTTGGTGGTCAGAATGTGCCATGTTGAAAATGTTGCTCGTTATGTTCTGGTCGTTGGCTCGCCAAAGCCTTGTGGTGTCTTTCCTTGCAGGTAATACGCAAAGGCAATTATTTCAGCTATTACCCGATATAGAACTTCGGGGATTTCTTCTCCCAGTTCTAGTTTAGACAAAATGCTGACTAATTCACTATTTTCGTATAAAGGTATGCCGTGCTCTTCGGCAATGCGCATTATTTCCTCAGCGAGCTCATTCTCACCTTTGGCAGTAAGTTTGGGCGCTGAAACTTCATCGTACTTGAGCGCGATGGCTCTTGTTTTCGAGCTGGTTTTGTTATTGTTGTTCATGCTTGAATATCTACCAGGCTTTGTGTCAACTTGGTGGCCTGTTGTTCTGGTAGGCCTTGTTGGCAAATAATATCGCCTACTTCTAGGCCTAGCTCTGAAAGCTTTTCCTTAAAATGTTTGCTCTCCCTTTGCGCGAGCGCGAAAGTATCGGCTTGATCTGCCCAGATAATGGATGAAATAGAAGGAGGGAGCAAGCTTACTTGAATATATATTGCTCCCAGGCCTTCTAAGTCGAAGGATAGTGATATTTTCCACTGCAATGCTTTGTCCTCAGATTCCTCTTCCTGGTTCTGAGTGGCGCTTTTTTCCTTATCGAGTCTCAGGCTGAAGGTGGTGACCCCTTGGTTGACATTCACCACGGGCAATTCAAAAAACCATGATTGAAGTGTATTGCCGTCACTGGTTTGGCTTTGAAAGAGGCTGTTCAACTGGTTGAACTGAATACGATTAAGCATTCCGGCAAGTATTTTCAAAAGCTGCCCGGTAGAAAACTCTTGCTCGGCAAAAAGAGCTTTGGCCTTCGCTGTTGTGTCGGACTGGATG
>NZ_LWGA01001245.1:0-470 GCF_001635235.1 Oleiphilus sp. HI0117
TCAGAGATCTTATTGCTGAAGGTGACTTGTCTGCGCCAGGTGGAGCGACTTACGAGAAAATGGAAGGCTTAGCCGTAACTGCAGACAATACTGTTTATGTCGTCAATGACAATGACGGTGTTGATGATAGCAATGGTGAGACGCAGTTAATCAACTTAGGTAATGATTTACTAAACTAAGTGTTAAACAGGTTTAGTCTTACTTAAACAAAAGGGGCCGGTCGATTTAGACCCGCCCCTTTTTTCATGCTCTAGGCAACACTCTTAGGTTCTTTCATTCGTAATGCAACGAAAGCGGCAATCGCCAGTAGAATTCCAGCCACGATAAATGACCAGACATAGGATCCGGTACTCGCGACTATCGCTCCCGATATTTTGGTCATCACAAAACCGCCTATTCCCCACGAAGTAAACAGAAGGCCATAATTGATACCAAAGGACTTCAAGCCCCACCAACCCTTACAAAAGGCA
>NZ_LWGA01001246.1:0-5331 GCF_001635235.1 Oleiphilus sp. HI0117
TTAGGAATAAGCTTAGCCAGCTATATTGACCCCACTTAGGTGCAGTCAGATATTTGGGCTGCACCTTACTCCATAACCATAATCTATGATGTTTAATCAGGTGTTAGATGGAAGAGTTAGTTGGTGAATTTTGGCATCGATTTGTTACGCGACAAGCTTCAACTGAGTTTGAAGATGCGCGCGTAGATTTAGTCGAATTGAGTGCTCAGTTAGCACCCTTTTACCGTGCTCTCGGCGGAAGCCCAGGCAAAGTGATAGAAGGTGCAATGGGACGCGAGCTGAAATTTCGTCGTAGACTGATTCAACGTATGGCGGGGACGCATAAGCGAAGTGAATTGGCATGGCAGGATGAACGTAGTCTGCGTTTGCCAACATCACATGCCTTATTTGAAGACAAAGCTTTAAACGAAGATTTATATTTCTGGTTGACGGCCTTGGCCGCTCAACTACCGAAAGTGACGCACTGGTTTACCGATAACCAGCAAGCGACGCTAGAGATCCTAAAGTCAAAACCGGGGTTAAGAGAGCGGTATTTCCGCCTTGTCGACGCGGTTTTGCCTTTGCGACCTCCTTTGGAAAAATTACAGGGTGAAAGACTTGATCGCGAGCTTGCGATACATCAAGCACTAAAAGACCCAGGGAGCGTCGAAACACTCCCGAAAGCGCCGGGCGACCCTTTCCCGATTAGCCTATGGCTCTACCCAGAACCGATTCATGGGGTTAGTGTTGCACCGATTGAAGAAGATGAAGAAGAGCTGCCAGCTGAAAGCAGCGGTGCCCAGACTGAGAAAGTTCGTGGCCCGCGTAAAGATGCTCAGCGCACCGATGATGCCAAGAAGACCGATGGCTTATTAATCTTTATGCTCGATAGCTTATTCAGCTGGACGGAGCATGTTGATCTAGACAGACCTCAGGAAGAGGATGTAGACGATGATGCCAGTTCCGTTGCAGAAGATCTGGATATTATTACGCTTTCTCGTAAGCGCCGGGCTGGCGCAGCTAAGATCAAGTTCGACCTGGATTTACCCGCCCCGCATAACGATGATTTAGCCATTGGTGATGGCATACGCCTTCGTGAATGGGATTACAGAAAGTCTGTCTATATTGAAGACTTTTGTTTATTGCAGCCCATGCTAGCGGATGACGCCGAGCCAAGTGGCGTTCCTGGTCACTTAACTAAAACTGCAAACCAGCTCAGGCATCGATTCAGCGCTTTGAAATTTCAACAGCATTGGCTTCGCCGTCAGCCTTTAGGTAGCGAGCTGGATCTGGATGCCTGTATCGAATCTATTGTTGAGCCTGATACTAATACAGGCAATGACAACTTTTATAAGCACCGTAAAGAAAGCCAACGAGATATTTCCTGCTTGTTATTAGCGGATTTATCTATGTCGACTGATTCGGGAATCAACTCAAATCAGCGTGTGATAGATATTATTCGAGATAGTATCACCTTGTTTGCCGAAGCCTTGAGCAGTGCAGGGGACCCTTTTGCAATCTATGGATTTTCCTCCATCAAGAACAAACAAGTTCGATATAACCTGTTAAAAAACTTCTCTGAACCTTATGGCGATGCCGCACGTGGCCGAATTCTTGAAATCAAGCCGGGATTTTATACGCGAATGGGCGCAGGTATTCGTCAATCAACTGAAGTGTTAAAAACACAAGCAACTCAAAAGCGCCTCATGTTGATTGTTTCAGACGGCAAGCCAAATGATATTGATCACTACGAAGGCCGTTACGGAGTAGAGGATACTCGTAAGGCGGTTCAGGAGGCCAAGCAGCAGGGCTTGCAACCATTTTGTATTACCATCGATGAAGATGGAAACGATTATTTACCTTACCTTTTTGGTGATCATGGTTATGCAGTGATTAGTGATACTGCGCGTTTACCTGCATTGCTGCCAAAAATTTACTTGAACCTTACAGGTCTATCGTAAGACGACAAGGGTCAAGCTTTTTAAATGGAGAACGACATGCCAACGAATTATCTAGCGCAGGGAAATGAAGTTGTTATCTTCGAGCACGCCGCCAACAATAATTTGCCGGTTTTGATTAAGGGACCTACAGGTTGTGGTAAAACCCGATTTGTTGAGCACATGGCCAAGAAACTTGATCGGCCTTTATACACGATTGCCTGTCATGATGATCTAAGCGCAACAGACTTGGTAGGTCGACACTTAATTGGCAAAGACGGAACCTATTGGCAGGATGGCCCGCTTACCAGGGCGGTGCGAGAAGGCGGTATTTGTTATTTAGATGAAGTCATTGAAGCACGGAAAGATACTACGGTTGTGCTTCACCCACTGTCTGACCACCGTCGCGTTTTACCTGTAGAGCGTACGGGCGAAGAAATTATTGCTCATCCTGACTTTATGTTGGTGATCTCTTATAACCCTGGCTACCAGAACGTAATGAAGGGGCTGAAGCCAAGTACCCGCCAACGCTTTGTTGCGATGGAGTTTGAATACCCCTTGGCAGAACGGGAAACGGTAATCATCTGTCAGGAATCCAATATCGACAAAGATACCGCCAAGAAGCTGGTTAGCCTGGGTGGGGATTTACGTCGCCTAAAAGACTATGACTTGGAAGAAGCGGCATCGACCAGGCTGCTGATTTATACCGCCAAGATGATTAAGTCAGGGCTGAATGCTCGCGAGGCGTGTTTATCGTGCTTGGCTCAACCTTTAACCGACGAGACCGAAACTCTGGCTGCCATTGAACTCTTGGTCATGACCTATTTCTAGGGCGCTAGCGAAAATAAACCTATGAGCATTGAGCAGGAAGTAAGTGCAGGGAAACATGTTCCCGGTGATATCGCTATATGGGTTCTGGTCTTTGCAGAGTTATTTGAATTTGGCTTGTTCTTTATCCTCTATATCGTTGCCAAAGTTCATAACCCGGAGCTATTCAAAACCGGCCCCTTAAGTCTTAATACCAGCGCCGGTATTTTGAATACCTTTATTTTACTGACGAGTAGTTACTTTATTGCCCGTTCAGTAAGAGCGATTCGCCTTGATAAAGCGCAAGAGAGCCGACGTTGGATATGGCTAACCTTAGCGTGCGCAGTGGGATACTGCCTAGTGAAAGCTTGGGAGTATAAATTTAATGAGCTTAACGGCATTGGAGTCGAAACTAATCTCTACTTTAGCGTTTATTACTACCTGACCTTCAATCATCTGCTGCATGTGTTTTTTGGGATGGCTGGTTTGCTGTGGGTACTAACCAGGTCTTACTTTGGGGCGTATTCTGCTAAGCAATATGCGGGTTTGGAGGCAGGTGCGTGTTACTGGCACATGGTTGATTTAGCCTGGATTATTATTTTTCCACTGATCTATGTGATGAGATAGCGATGATTCTACCTCTACCAAGCAAAAGGCACTTACTGCGAATTTGGCTGGCTTTACTGGCTTTGACCTTACTAAGCGTATTGACTGCTGAAACAGCGGACTTCGGTCAAATATCAGTGGTAATTGTCTGTGTTATTGTCACATTAAAAGGGCGGTTGGTGATCGATGAGTTCATTGGTTTGCGTCATGCACACCCGAAAATCAGGAAGGTCATGCTGGGGTACTTTTACTTGATCCCTACTTTAATTGTTTTGGGAGTGATATTTCCGGGAGTGATCATTTCACTCACCTCCTTAAACTAGTCTTTAAGTAAAGAGAGCTTTAATGACTAAAGTCTGTATAAATTCAGAGCCAGAAAAGTCATCGTCCCTACCGGGCGACTTTGCCATTTGGATTTTTATCCTTGCAGAGCTGGGCGTATTTTCGATCTTGTTCATCGCCTATGCCTTTGCTCGAGTATTCAACCTGGAGATGTTCGCTGAGGGGCATCAACACCTTAACCAGCTAGCAGGCATGATTAATACGATTGCCCTAATCACAAGTAGCTATTTTGTCGTCAGGGCTGTTATTGCAATTAAAGAAGGCAAGTCAAACGTCTGCTCTAGATGGATTAACTGGGCACTCCTTGCTGCCTTAGTCTATGTAGGCGTGAAGATGTGGGAGTATACCGAGACCATCGGTGCAGGATATTCTTTGCATACCAATACCTTCTACATGTTTTACTTTTTGCTGACCTTCTTCCACTTCGCCCATGTGCTCTTAGGTATGGTGATTCTGATTGTGGTATCGAAGAAGGCGAAAAACGGAGACTATAGCTCAGAAGATCACACGGGTGTAGAGACCGGTGCTTCATACTGGCATATGGTGGATTTGCTTTGGATTATTTTATTCCCACTCGTTTATGTGATTCATTAAGGAGTCAGAATCAATGAATGACATTAAAAGGGTAACGCTGGTATGGGGAGTGCTGACGCTTATTACGATCCTCGCCTCTTTGATTGGTAGTTCAGAACAAACAGGTGTGTGGATAGTTTTGGGCTCTATTCTTATGTTGATATTAAAAGGACAGCTAGTCGTCGATCACTTTATGGGGATGCGTGAAGTAATCAAACAATGGCGCTTGATTATGTCAGCGTACTGCATAGTGATCGGAGCGTTTGTCTTTTTAGCGTATTGTCTGAGTATATTTTTATAGTGAAAGTGCCCCTTGGGGCTCTTTCACTACTCTACTGCTCTGTTTCACAATAATGCGCACATAGTTTCTTGAATAAGGGTAGTGATAACAAGCCCAAACCGCCTAGCGCATACATATACATCGCTAAGTATTTGGTAAAGTTGTCGCCATCCAGTCCAACAACGGCTGCAAAGATGATCATTAGCGTCGATACAATGATTATAAATTTACTCATAATGTCCTCCTTGTCTCTCGGAAGCTTAAGAGAGCAATTGGCTCTACTTTCTCATTAAATAGTTTCTATAAGAATAGTTAGAGATTTTGATCTGATCAAATAAGAAAGGGGCGAATTTTTGAGCCCAGAGCTGAAAGGTACGCTGTGATTTTCGCGGCTAAGGCTACCGAGGCTTTACTCAGCGCCAGGGGCTGGGCGTGGAAGGTCAGTACGTGCAACTTTTGTGTCAGCCATTTCTTTCAATACGAATCCGCTCGTAAAAAAGAAAAAGGATGAGGAAGCAAAACTCGCTTTATAGACCTTAGACAAATCACCAAAGAAAATCAGTAGAATCAGAACACAAATCACTGCAGATACGAAACAAAAAAGGCTAGAGATTCTGGATGTTCTTCTTAGAAAACCCATTTTATCTTGATCTGGCATAAGCGTCTCGTAGCGGTAAAAATATGAATAGACATGGACTAAGTTAAAGGCCCAAATATACGCGGCTTGAGCAGAAAAATATATCTTAGCTAGCTTATTGTGGGGTAGGCTTGATCTCAATCAATATCGAATGTTTACTTCAAAGCGCT
>NZ_LWGA01001247.1:0-4142 GCF_001635235.1 Oleiphilus sp. HI0117
CTGCATAGGGGGTCATGTAAACCATATAAAAATAGTGACTCATGATTCCCTAGGACGCTATGAACATTAGGCGTGCAACTAGCAAACTCAATCAGCTCTGCGCAAAAATCACCACGATCAATTAAGTCACCGGTAAATATAAGTATGTCTTCACGCTCAACGAAGCTAACCTTTGCCAGCTGTTTATCAAGCGCAGGTTTATCGCCATGAACATCACCGCAGAATAAGACTCTCTGCCCAACTCGAGGTCTGATTAGTTTATGAGGGTTTAGCTTGATCATTAGTCTGAATTAGTACCCTTGCTAGAGTTTAGAAAAGCGACTTTAGGTAGTTAGACACTAGCGCAAGATCGCTCAGAGCACCGCCTTTCAAAAGGTCCAATGCAGCTCGACCACCAAAAAGCTTTGCATTGTTTGGTTTATTGATCCACTCATCTGCTTGTTTAGATTGTCTAAAAAGAGTATGCAATGATCGATAAATATTTAGAATATGACTCATTCTCTCTGCTTGTTCTGCTGTGAATTCGTGACCATTAGGATTTGACGCTACCACCGTAAACTCTTCCTCACTGTCAAACCCAATTAGGTTAGCCTTGACCTTATCTGAGCATTGCCAATCGCTTAATACTCTGCAAACAGTTGGCACAGCCAAAGCTGTTTGTGCAATATCAAAAGACATCAATGTCCCCCCCTTTACTTCACAGAAACGTTTAATCATTACCGATGGGGCAATGAAGGCAAAACTGATAAAACGGTGCGTTATAGTCATTAAAGTGCCTTGTATAATGTTCCGTCTCACAAAAAATAATTGATCTTAATTTGTTATAGGTTCCCATATCTAAATATGTACGTATTGCATAACTGTTATTATGCTGTGCAGGCAAGTCTCCAAGTCCTTTCACCAACAAGGAATCAACTTCTTTACACTGATTTAAATCAAGATGTTCGGTTGTGCAGAGCAGCTCGCGAGTACTTTTGCCTTCACTTTCAAGACGTCCCTTCAAATCTATTTGGAACTGTTCAATATTCCGTTCTGAACCAGTAATAACGATGTGACTCGATAAACCCATATTTAGATAATTGATCAACTTATCCAGATCAGAAATCATCGCGAGGCCTTTGATTAGTTGCATCCAAATTCATTGAGCTGAAGTATTCATGCCTAAGCTTATTATCATGCGGTAACACCCAATAAGGTTTGGTTTTAGCGACCACCAGAACACGATTCAAAGGATGTCGTTCGTTCACTATGTTTCGCATCACACTATTCAAGTTTCGTCTAAAGCGGGCCACAGGCAATACTTGGCAAGATATGTTTTCTACCACCTTCCCTCCATACTTGTTAGCAACCTTAAGACTGTCACCCTCCAAATAGGTGCCATCATAGGCTGGGTTCTTTGATAGTGTTGCCAATACTTCGCCGTTTTTCTGCGATACGGCAACTAACTCAGCCTTTACTAAGCTGGCAATGCGTTCACCCTCGCACTCATACTGCAAAACAGCTAGCTTGTATTTCATAACTCGATTACCTTGTTGGTAAGGTATGAGTCCTGACACTCTCTGCCATAGCCATGCTGATTACTGATCACACGAGTTGCTCCCATGTTTACATCGAAATTTGCGTGTGTGTGGCCAAAGGCCCAGATAGCCGGTTGATACTGCTCAATTAATGCATCGAACGATGAACAAAAATAAGCCGTCATTTCATCGATGGGAAATTTAGGGTTGGCTACTTTAACTGATGGAGCGAAGTGAGTGATGACCACGGTATGTTCGCAAGATGTTGGCGCCGACAGGGCCCTCTCAAGCCATTCGGATTGCTGTTCGCCTAACTCAATACAGTCATCAGTCGTAAATGTGTTATCGCCCATCCCTATCTGATAAAAGTCGTTGATTGATTGACCAACAACTCTACTAGCATGTTGCTGTTGATCTTTCCCTAAGCTCAGCATGCTCGGCCAGCCAGTACAACCAATAAATCGAATATTAAACAACTCAACGGTATCGCACTGAAGAAAGTGGATACGCTCATATTTCTTTAAGGAGTCCTTAAGAGCCACTTCTGCAGAAAGCATATCCTCGCTTCCGTAATACTCATGATTGCCTGTTATATAAATGATCTGCAATTCAGAATGTTTATCACTCAGTTCGATTAACAAGTCTGCGATATGACTGATGTATGAAATATCACCCGCTAGAATTAATACGTCCGGTACAGTACCTAACCAACCTTCAGGCGACTTCTGTAGTTCTAGGTGCATATCACTGTGCAGTGCGATTGTCGTCATGCTCTACCTCATTCTAATTTATTGTTATTCACTATCATCACCCAGGTTGTTCAAGCCATCTAATGCCTTCGGCGACATAATAATCTTCATTTTCTTTTTCAGCTTCACGACCGTTGGGTCAAAGTTTTGGATAATGTCTTTATGAGCATCGAATAAAAACTGCT
Organism: Oleiphilus sp. HI0117; assembly: GCF_001635235.1. NCBI lineage: Bacteria > Pseudomonadati > Pseudomonadota > Gammaproteobacteria > Oceanospirillales > Oleiphilaceae > Oleiphilus > Oleiphilus sp. HI0117. The sequence continues at coordinate 2,452 of NZ_LWGA01001247.1, forward strand.
TTAGCTTTGTTGCTTCACGCTCTTTGAGATGCGCTAGCCTTTCATTAGACTGTAGGTAGCCTTGGCAATCATCTAGGAAGTTTATAAACGTAATCTTTTTAGCTGTCTCGGCGTTATTTACAATGAAATTCCAATGAGGACCATCTATTTCATCACCCTGCTTTTCAAAGTAGACTTCATTTCTTGACTCGACGTGAAACTCATCGTTCAATCGATGATAGGTTTCACTTAGGTAGATTCGGTTTCTTGATTGTAATTCTTCTAGCTCTGCTTCAAGCCCCTTCGCATCAGTTTTGAAGTCCCAGAGCATACCTCCCTCGACGTTTTTACCGTGGTCATCCCCATCGACTAAGTCATAAGGAATCAGTGACTCAATGAACTCAGTCGCTGCCTCCTCTAGCGCGTCATACAAGTAGTAACTTAAGCTTGATACCGTTGAATAATAGAAATGGTCTTTACTGTCTAACAATCTGACCCAGTTATGATTTAGATAGAGTCGGTAGTCTCGATCAACCCGGGATTTAGGAAAATCCCTCTTTGTCGCCTCTTGTTGGTATTCATAATCCTTAAGATCATAGTCATACAGTGAATCAAAACTTGTTAAGTCAAAATCAGTGCCCTGTAACTCGCAAAGCCGAAATGAATTGTTGCCAATACCGGTTAAGGCTGTCGTGTAGGCATTAAGCAAATGACGATGTGACGACGCCAAGCTGTCATCTTCGTTTTGTGCATCGTACGTCAAACCAAACAACTCTCGGTAAAGAAACTCTTCGACCTTATCTCTATTGTTTTCGTAATAGTGCTGGCGACGTTTGTCTTTCTCTCGCCCGGAATACGAGAAAAACATTGGATCGATTAACATCAACAAACGAGTGATGATTTTTTTATCTGGCGTGTACATTTTCATTTCATCATCACCTACTTTAAATTGATTTAACAGTTTCTGGTCGTCGTTTTTATTTGACCTAGTTAGTCATAATCACAATCAGGCGAACCCCATTCTTTTCCAACTGGGCCGCCTAAGGCTCCTTGAAGCTTTCGGTGCTTACACCAGGCGATAGCAACTTCATCCATCGCTGTATCAGGAATACTTACAAATAATTGCTCAGAGCCTGCGGTTACTTTCTCGATTGCAAACTGCTCGGGGTCACGCATTGATATCATTGCGTGTGATTCAAAATCACTAAAGACATTATGCTCTTGATAAAGATAGGTCTGGGTATCTGGATGATAGGTAATTACTTTGGGGTCTTGTTCAAGCTTAATTGCCGTTTTGGCGAGCTCTTTTTGGCTGATAAAATGCTGTACGACGCTCACCAAGCACTCAGGATCAAATGATGCTGCAACTACATCTGCAATTGCCCGCTCTTGGATACAGGAAGCATTAGATATATCTGCCCCCCAAATACCGTTAACCATGTCAAAGTATGCATTGCCGCTAACATCCGTTAAGCCATAATCACGGCAGGTTATCACCCACCTTGCCGGATTGTTTTGCTTGGCTTGCGCAGTCTTTATAAACTCCAGTAAACCATCGTCTTCCGGACTCTTATTCAAGATATTCTCTTCCGTGTCACGACTTGCGGGCGACTCCTTGCGCTCGTGATTTGCAGAAGGTAAATCATTAATTGCGGCTCGCATACGAGTTAATCTTTCAGCCCTATAATCGTCAGGTCGATTGCCCGGCATTG
>NZ_LWGA01001248.1:0-4074 GCF_001635235.1 Oleiphilus sp. HI0117
CAAAGTGCCGGTGAGTTTCTTTTTAAATGAAGAACCCGTGCGTCGTGATAGAATGACCTACAAAGGTCTGGCATTCTCTGTGCCAAGCTATGATTACCACCATCAGGGCGAGCGTTATGAAATTTGGGGCTTGTCTGCCGTGGTGCTTGTTGAACTGATGAATATTGCATTTGATGCGAACATAACAATTTTTGACGGTGAAGGTAAATGATCTACTCCTTGGGAAGCAAAAAACCAAAATTTATTGGTGACGCAGCGTTTGTTGCGCCAAACGCATCATTAATTGGCGATATCGAAGTCCATGAGGGTGCTAGCATCTGGTTTAATGTGGTGATTCGTGCGGATAACGATAAAGTTATCATTGGTGAAAATAGCAATATTCAAGACGGTTCTGTTCTTCATATTGACCCGGGCTTTCCCTTACAAATAGAGAAAAATGTGACGATTGGCCACAAGGTCATGTTGCACGGTTGCCATATCGGAGAGAATTCCTTGATTGGTATTAATGCCGTTGTACTGAATGGCGCGAAAATTGGTAAGAATTGTTTGATTGGCGCGAACGCCTTGATACCTGAAAATATGGTCGTGCCGGATGGCTCGATGGTGCTGGGTAGTCCTGGCAAGGTGAAACGTGCTTTAAGTGAGCAGGAGATTCAAATGCTCAGTCTAAGTGCAGCGCACTATGTTCAAAACGGTCAGCGCTATGAATCAGGGTTGATTCTGGAGGACTAAGTGTTTGCCTGTTAAGATCGACGTTTCACATTTTATGTTTTTATTAGAAAGTAGTTGCCGAATAGTCGTTAGCGAAGAGTAGTTGTATGCCAGAAGAAATGAATGAAGTCCCGTCTCCATGTGTCAGTATTTGTGCACTTGATGTAAATGATGTCTGTGTGGGTTGTCACCGCACGGGTGACGAAATATCCCGCTGGTGGGGCATGGACAATACTGAAAAGAAAAAAATACTAGAGCTCGCTAAAGAGCGCGAACAGAAATCCTATATCTAGATTTATCCTCACAACTGACAACAGGTTTATCAAAATGACTAGCATTGGCACGCCCTTATCGCCTACGGCAACAAAGGTATTATTTTGCGGCTCTGGTGAGCTGGGCAAAGAAGTGGTTATCGAATTACAGCGCTTTGGTGTCGAAGTGATTGCTGTGGACAGGTATGCCAATGCACCGGCGATGCAAGTCGCACATCGCAGTTACGTGATCGATATGCTTGACCCAAAAGCGCTTAGAGAGGTGGTCGAGAAAGAGCAACCACACTTAATTGTGCCAGAAATCGAAGCCATTGCGACCGCTGAATTGGTGGCGCTAGAGAAAGAAGGCTACCAGGTTATTCCCTCTGCACGTGCAGTTAATCTCACCATGAATCGCGAAGGTATTCGGCGCTTGGCGGCAGAGGATTTGAGCATAAAAACCTCTCCCTATCAGTTTGCCAGCGATTATGAGGCTTATCTACAAGCGCTTCAGGAGATTGGTTTGCCGTGTGTGGTGAAACCGATTATGAGCTCCTCTGGCAAAGGCCAGAGCACTGTGAAGACTGAGGATGGTATTGATGCCGCTTGGGCATATTCACAAGAAGGTGGCCGTACAGGGGCAGGCACCATCATTATCGAAGGCTTTGTCGACTTTGATTATGAGATAACCTTATTAACTGTTCGCCACGCTGGTCAGACAAGTTTCTGTGCGCCGATTGGCCATGTCCAAAAGAATGGTGATTATCAACAGTCATGGCAGCCTCAAGCAATGAGCGAAAAGGCCTTGGCAGCGGCTCAGGATATCGCTCATAAAGTGACTGAAAACCTGGGTGGCAATGGTATCTTTGGCGTTGAGTTATTCGTAAAAGGCGATGAAGTCTTGTTTAGTGAAGTCTCACCTAGGCCACACGATACAGGCTTAGTGACCTTAGTATCGCAAGATCTTTCTGAGTTTGCTTTGCATGCGCGGGCTATTCTTGGATTGCCTATTCCCCAGATTAAACAGCTTGGTCCGGCAGCGTCCTCGGTCATTTTGGTTGAGGGGGAGTCCAAACAACTTTGCTTTGGTAACCTTGAAGAATGTTTGTCTGATACTGATGTGCACTTGCGCTTGTTCGGCAAGCCCGAAGTAAAGGGGCAACGCCGTATGGGGGTTGCACTGGCCTTGGGTGAAACAATTGAGGCGGCAACGCAGAAGGCGATCAAGGCATCTTCAGCGGTGACATTAAAGTTCTAGCGTTATTAGTGTGAAGTATAATGGCTGAAACGCAAAAAGTAATCGATAAAGGCTTTCCTCCGGTGCTTGGAGAAGAGCCAACAGTTCTAATATTAGGCACGATGCCCAGTGTTAAATCCCTGCAAGAGAAGCAATACTACGGACATCCTCGCAATGCCTTCTGGTGGATATTGGCGCAACTATGCAGTTTTGACCTGGCCTTGCCTTATGTGCAACGCCTGGAAGAGGCTAAACGCTGCGGTATCGCGATTTGGGATGTCGCTCATTCATGCTACCGCCCAGGAAGTCTGGATTCGAATATCGACCAGTCCACTATGAAGGCGAATGATATTCAAGGCATGCTTGAACAGAACCCGAGTATTAAGCTGATTGCGTTTAACGGTCAGGCTGCAGCCAAGTTGTACAAGAAGTTTATCGGCGTTTCAGTTACTCCTGATACAATCCTGAACTTACCTTCGACCAGTCCTGCCAATGCAGCCATGTCGAAAGAGGATAAGCTAGCGTCTTGGTGTGCTATGAAAGAATTTTTAAATTTAGATGAATATATCAGTGAGTAATGTTTGTGAGTGAGATAAACCAGGACTTAAGTGAAATATATAGCTTTCTTGGCTGTGAAACCCCTGACCTTTGGGTCGAAAATGCCCTGGCTAATCAGGATATCATGCTGCTGGATCACGCTCACTGTGAGAAGAAAGCAGCAATGACGGCGCTCAATCTGATTCACCGTTATCCGGGTAATCCAGACTTGCTGATGAAGATGTCTCGCTTGGCTCGTGAAGAGCTCAGGCATTTCGAACAGGTAATGAAATTTATCAAAAAGCGTAAACTGACATACGGCCACATGACCGCATCACGCTATGCAGCAAGGCTTAGAGATTCTGTCCGAAAACAAGATCCTGACCGTGTGATTGATCTACTGATCATTGGCGCATTTATTGAAGCGCGCTCCTGCGAGCGCTTTGCCAAGACAGCGCCCTTGCTAGACGATGAGTTAAAGGACTTTTATATTTCTTTGCTCAAGTCGGAGTCTCGTCACTATCAAGACTATCTAAAACTTGCTTCGGGTTATTGCAAAGAAGGGCTCGACGAGAGAGTCGCTTTTTTCAGAGAGAAAGAGCAGGAATTAATCGAGCAGCCAGATGAAGAATTTCGTTTTCATAGCGGGCCAGTGACTGCTTAGGTTTAGTTGGCTGGCGTTGCTATATGCAGCTGTACAAAGCATCAATTAAGGCTTTGGCGCAGGGCCCTGTTTCATTAATCGGGTGTACTCGATTGCCACAATAGCCAAAGCTGATTTTTGCATCTGGGTCAGCAAAAGCAATAGCGCCGCCTAAACCGGGGTGGCCGAAGCTTCTAGGGTTGTCACCTGTTTTAAAATACGGGTTGTTCAACATAAAGCCCGTTCCATAGCGAAAGTGGCGGTGGGTCATGACTTCAACACCATCCCACTGCTCTTTTATCGCGTCTTCCAAGGCCGCTTTGCTGATAAGTCGATGGTCTCGATTGAGTTCATCGATAGTTCCTTCCATTGACAATAGGCTATAAATCTTTGCGATATTTCTAGCGTTACTATGGCCATTGCCAGACCCGAACTCGTGGGTTCGGAAATCAGGGTCCTCAAACATACGCTGAGGGTCCGGGATTGGTTTCCAAGCTCTAGCAAGTAAAGAGTTTGGGTCGTTGACTTGTTGTAAGGTAGGAACACCATTAGATATGACGATATCGGCGCAACGAGTAATCTGGCTTTCATTCATGCCTAGGTAGAATTCAATATTGTTTGGCCCAAATATTTCTTCTTGCAAATATTGCCCTAAGGTTTGACCGGTACACTTACTGATCAAAGCCTGGCACAGA
>NZ_LWGA01001249.1:0-3959 GCF_001635235.1 Oleiphilus sp. HI0117
TGAGAGAGGTCTTATCCTTAGAGGCTTTCCAAGATTTAGATTATGTGCTTCATGTTCAGCTAAATGACATTGTAAAAGATACGTCAGAGCTAACTTATGAACAAAGTAAATTTGTGAAGAATCCTTGGTCGCATGTAGATTTCTTGATTTATTCGCGAATCGATAAGAGCCCTGTTTTGGCAATCGAGGTTGATGGCTTCGAGTTTCACGAAAATAATGCTGAACAGCGCGGGCGAGACACGTTGAAGAACCAGGTTCTGCAGAATATTGGATTAAGGTTGTTAAGGCTAAAAACCAATGAGTGTGACGAAAAGGAACGCATAGTCGCTGCACTTGAGCGAGCTGCCAAAAGGCAAACTGTTAGTGACTCCCAAGATAATAGTACCAATAGTAAAAACTCTGATTGGGAAAGGGTCAAACGCTACGCGGATGAAGTAGTTATGGACCTAGTAGATTATTTAGAGTCTCAGGCTTGTGTTGATGTTCCTACAGTGGGTTATGAGCTGTGTGATGGCAACGGGGAAATTTTATGTGAATCAGAGCTTGCTTGGGAGAGTTATAAAGTAGCGTTGTTAATCGACTACCAAATGGATGAGGGCGAAGAGTTATTCACAAAACAAGGTTGGACGGTTGTAAGTATTGATGAGAAACCTGAGGGCCTGTTAAGTTTGTTAGCGTCAAAGGAAGCTGCTTGATGGATATTAAAGTCGCCTTCGCGGACACGTTTTTTAACGCTTTAGTGAAACTACCAGCTAACACCCAAGCTAAGGTTATTCAACTGGTTCTAAAGTTTCAAAGTAACCCTAAATCTCCGGGATTGAATTATGAAACTCTCAATGCGCTTAAGGATAAGCTCATGCGATCTATACGGGTTGATCAAGCATACAGAGTCATACTACATGCACCGGCTGAGGGAAATGTCTATTTGCTATTGTGGGTAGATCATCATGATAGAGCATATAACTGGGCAGCAGTTCATCAGTGTAAAATAAATCCTAATACTGGATCTCTACAGATATACGAGACCATGATTGAGACGATGCAAAAGGTTTCAGCTCCGTCTACTTTCGAAAAGGGCTTGTTTGACAATTTAAAGGATAAACACTTACTAAGACTTGGTGTTCCCGATGAGCTTATATCGTCTGTAAGGAGTGTGACTAACGAGTCGATGTTGGATCAACTACAACACCGATTACCGAAAGAGGCATATGAGGCTTTATTCTTTTATAACGCGGGCGAAAGCTATGAAAGTCTTTTACTAGAAAGCGAAACTAGCGATGTTTCAAGCGTTGATTCATCAGACTATCAGCAAGCACTCAGCCTACCTTCTACTATAGCTAGCTTCTTTGTCCCAGCAAGTGAAAAAGAGCTAAGAGAAATGCTTGCTGAACCGGTTGCTAAATGGCGAGTGTTTCTGCACCCAGCGCAACGCAAGCTCGTTATGGGTATTAAGAATGGTTCGGTAAGAGTACTAGGTGGAGCGGGTACGGGCAAAACAGTTGTGGCAATGCACCGTGCCAAATGGCTTGCAGAAAACTGCTGTGATAACGGACAGAAAGTTCTGTTTACCACTTATACCAAAAACCTCGCGATTGATATTTCAACTAGCCTTCAAAGTATTTGCGATCAGCATACCCTTTCTAAGATTGAAGTCATTAACCTTGACCAATGGGTGCAAAACTTTCTAAAACATCATAATTATGGATACCGCATACTCTATGATCAACGTAAAAGTGAAGAGTTATGGGGTAAAGCGCTCATCAAATGTCCACGACATTTAAATTTTTCCAATAATTTCTACAAGGAAGAATGGCAACGTGTCGTACAGGCTCAAGGCATTGATACGTTCAATGCGTATAAACGAGCTTCTAGAAAAGGCAGGGGTACAAGACTTGATCGTGAGCAACGCTTTGAAATTTGGCCGGTGTTTGAAGAATATCGTCGACTACTAAATGCCGAACATTATAAAGAGGTTGATGATGTTTATCGAGATACTCTCGGATTTATAGAAAGCGGGCAAGGAACTCAAGACTATTCGTCTGTCATCGTGGATGAAGCTCAAGATATGGGGTCTCAAGCATACAAATTGTTAAGAGCTATTGTGCCAGAGAGACCTAATGATCTATTTATTGTTGGCGATGCTCATCAGCGTATATACGGTAAAAATAAGGTCATATTGAGCCAATGCGGTATTAATATTCGTGGCCGCTCTTCGAAGTTAAAAATTAACTATCGTACGACAGACGAAATCAGACTTTCTGCCATTAACCTTTTGGAGGGGAGGGATATCGACGATTTAGATGGTGGCACCGACGATAACCATCAGTACAAGTCTCTCAGTCATGGTGAATTTCCAGTTATCGAAACACTGTCGAACTTAAATGAACAGTGCTCCTATGTTTCAAACTTAGTAAAACAGTCAGCAGAGCCCCACGAAAATTTCTGTGTCGTTGCGCGAACAAATAGTGAAGTTAATGAACTGAGTAAAGGTTTTGCAAACCTTGGTATCAAAACCTCAATAATTCAAGCCAACAGAGCTGATGAAGGGAGTGGCGCAATAAAACTAGCAACCGTCCATCGTGTCAAAGGGTTAGAGTTTAATCATGTTGTGTTGGCTTCAGCGAATGAAGGACTAATACCCTTACAGTATGCACTGCAGGGGCGGGCAGATAAAGCCTCACTTGCACAAGCTGATACAGAAGAGCGAAGTTTGGTCTATGTAGCCTTGACGCGCGCCAGAAAGTCAGCCCATATATTGAGTTATGGACAGCTAAGCTCATATTTCAATGAACAGAGATTGTTGTAACAAGGAAGTACGCGGTTTGCCACAAATTAGAACTAATGTTTCTATGAACGTCCCCCAATTGTCCGTAAAACTTCTTTCAATTGGTAGTCATTATGGCTTAAGACAAAAACACGCGGATTTATCGTTATTTTAATTCGCTGTGCAAAACGAGAGCTATTTAATTTACCAAAGACAGGCATGATGAAATAATTCGCTTGTTTAAAGGAGTAAGAAATGAAGTACGAAGGAATGTCATACGCCCTGACTATTGAAGAGCTAGTTAAGCGTATTCACACGATTAACCATTTTTGGAAATCACATCAGGACGATAACAAAAGTTCTGATTCCCATGGTGAGTTTTTTAGGCACACCAAACTAGCCTATCAAATTGAGCTACTAAGAAGAGAGTTTCCTTCCGTATACCTTCAGCTAGACACTGAAGAGACATCAGAAGAAATTTATTCCGTCGTTTTGCCTAATAAAATAGGTCCATATACGGACGGCGCTCATATGCCAAAGAGACTGGCCGAAGAATTCTTAACTAAAAATGAACTAGCTGTACTTGTCAGGAACTACAAACATGATTGATCTATCAGTTTTATTTGAATCAAACATCAACACCACCTTTTTTGCCTTTATCGGTTTTTTCACTCTCGCTACCTTGGCGGTGTGGCTCAAGGTCATGACTGTAGACAAGAAAGATAAGGCAAAGCTACAGGAGGAGTTATTAGAAAGTACTCCCGCGCAACTGCTAAAGTCGAAACATGGTATTGTTTCTGCGCAAAATTCTGGTCCAATTTGTATTCGAAAGTGGCCAGAAGCACTTGAAGAAAAGAGTCTTGGCTTCGACTGGATGCCCGCCTTTGTAACCTCCTTGGGCGTACTAGGGACCTTTCTTGGAATTAGTTACGGCTTAAGTGATTTGGAACCACTTGATTTGCATGCCAAAGGCTCTTCCGACAAGTTACTAGCTTCGATTGGTGGGCTGTTAGAAGGTATGAAAGTCGCATTCTATACCTCAGTAGCGGGTATTATTGGAGGTCTGGTCTTGAGCTTGTTACGCCACACCATATTTTTGAGAAAGGTTCGAAACCAGAATATTGAATCAATCAAAGCCTTAGAATCAAAGGGTTTTAGATTATTCGATATGTCTGACATGGTGGCGAGTATGGGT
>NZ_LWGA01001250.1:0-3231 GCF_001635235.1 Oleiphilus sp. HI0117
ACGCCATTATTCTTGCAGCCTCTGGACTCAAAAGACTTGAATTCAATGAACGCATCAAAAGCGTCATATCGGCTGAGCAATCACTTCCAGCTGTTGGCCAAGGCGCTCTAGGCATTGAGTGCAGAAGCAAGGATGAGGATATTAAAAAATTATTGGCGCCCCTCATTCACCCAGAAAGCGAGTTCTGCGTAAAAGCTGAACGCGCAATGAATCACCGGCTCCATGGTGGCTGTCAGGTTCCAATCGCCGGATATGCAACCTTAGAAAGCGAGACACTGACACTCACCGGCTTAGTTGCCTCAGAAGATGGCGCAACCATCCTTAAAACAAGCTTAAGCGGCCCACAAGCTCAATGTGAAGAGCTGGGTGTTGCCGTAGCGGAAGCTCTGCTTGAAATGGGTGCAGGCCCTTTACTAGAAGCTGTCTATAACAAAGCTCAAGTTTAAGCCAATGACAAATAAACTCGTTACCGAGCAGGCTTTCAAGCGACTAGGCCTGCTCAGTTCAAGCAAGATTCTAATCTGCCGCCCCGAACCCTCCGCCACGGAATTATCAAAAGCTCTCGAAGCCTTAGGAGCCCAGTGCAAAAAACTGCCAATGCTAAAAATCGATGAGCTTGAGATTAGCGCGATCGAGCGACAGCACATCCTCGATTTAGACCAATACCAGCATGTAATTGTCGTCAGCCAACACGCAGCTGATCTAGGCCTTGAACAAATAGATCACTATTGGCCACAAGCACCTGTCGGACAAAAATGGTATGCCATTGGCCGCAAAACCGCTGAAGCCTTAAACTCGACAAGTCTGGATATCGTATCGCCAGGTCAAGACCTGAGCAGTGAAAAACTATTAGAGAACAAAGACCTCAAAACAGTTCAAGACGAAAAAATACTCATCCTCAAGGGTAAGCATGGTCGCCAGGCTTTACAAAGCCAACTTCTTGCTCGAGGTGCGCAAGTAGATAGCATATCGCTATACCAACGCTCGAAACCAGACTATGATCAAAGCATACTGCAACAAAGCATTGACGACTTTGCGCCAGACTTTATTATTACACTAAGCGGTGAAACACTGACTAACCTGCTTGCTCATTGCAGTGAACACAATATCGACTTATCTGACAGGTCTTTTATACTACCCAGTATCAGAGTGGCCAATATTGCATATGAACACGGATTGAAGAACACTTTGATCTCGGAAAACCTTATGCCGATGGACATTGTAAAGTGCATCAAAAAAGCCAGCTTGTAAGTGCCAACCAACAAAAAACAGGACAACACGTGACTGACGCAAACGAAACGCTACCTGCAGCAGATGTAAAGAAGCCAGCCCCTCAAGCTAAAAAGAAGAAAAACCTTTCTTGGCTGCTAATACTGGTCATTGCTCTAATAGCTGCGTTTTCGATCGCTAGCGCAATTTACTTCTGGCAAAACCTGTCGCAACAAAACACACTACTGTCGCACCTAGATTCACAAAATAAGAGCGCACAACAACGAGTTCAATACTTAGAGCAAAGCCTCGAGCGACGTTTGAAAAACCTAGAAGCAGACAAACAACAACAAAGTCAGATACTGACTCAGCTCGATAGGCAAAGTTTATATAACACCGAGAAGCTAACAGAAATGGGTGCCAGCAGTCGTGCTGACTGGCTACTTGCTGAGGCCGAGTATTTATTACATCTCGCCAACCAAAGACTTCTTCTTGAGCGCGACTTAAAAAATGCTGAGGCAGTCATGATATCTGCCGATAAAGTGCTGGCCGAAATCAATGACCCAGGCTTACTCCCAGTTCGTGCAGCACTCAATCAAGAGATTCTTAGCTTACAACAGCTTTCTCACCTCGACCGTGAAGGTATGTTTATGCAACTCTCGGCTATCATTTCTTCTTTAGACGGCTTAAAAGAAAGCGCTTATTTAGACACGAGCAAGCCAGAGCCAGAACAAACACCAAGCCAGCGTTCATCACAAACTTCAGATCTTCCCGCATGGAAGCAAGCATGGCTGGAAGTATGGGGCGAGCTAAAGAAAGCAGTATTGATCCGGCGTTTGGATCACCCTGTCGCGCCTCTTATGGCGCCTGAGCAAAATTATTATCTGAAGCAGAATCTAAGACTGATGCTCGAACAAGCAAACCTTGCCTTACTAGAGCAAAACCAGGCTATTTTTACTCACAGCTTAAAACAAGCAAGCATTTGGCTAGAGAACTACTTTGATACTCAGGACAAACAAACGAAAACTCTGATTTCTAAACTCAAAAGTATGCAAACACTTCAAATAAGCTACGAAACACCCGATATTTCAAAGTCATTACGCTTACTGAAGACAAAAATTGAAGCCATGTATCTTAACCATAGCTTAGGCAAACTTTCCAACCCGACACCTTCAAGCACAGATAACAGTACCAAGCAGGAGCCAACACCATGAAGCGTTTACTCGTGTTGATTATTGTCGGCATGGCTCTAGCGCTTGGTGTTTCAGCGATTGTCAGCCATGACCCCGGATATGTTCGAATATCTTATGGAAACTGGCTAATAGAAAGTAATCTGGTCATCGCCGCACTCGCTATCGCTATTTTGCTTACTTTATTGGTATGGCTACTAGGGCTGAAACGTAAACTGGTGCATTCAAGCAAGTCTGTATCTAAGTGGTTTGGCCGTTCCGCCGAGTCAAGAGCTACGATAAAAACCGAGAAAGGTCTAATTGCACTACTTGAAGGCAACTGGGGCGTAGCGAGCAAGCTATTATCTAAATCTGCTACCAAGTCCCATAAGCCCTTAATTAACTACTTAGCCGCCGCTCACGCTTCCAACGAGTTAGGGCAGGTTAAGGATGCTGAGCTAATGCTGAAGAAAGCCTATGACAGCACCGAGGACTCCGACTTTGCTGTGGGGATCGCTCAAGCACAAATCCAGTACCAACAAGGGCAATATGAACCTTGCTTAGCAACACTATTACGCCTGCATAAACAACAGGCGCATCACCCCTTCGTTCTAAAGCTCTTGAAGTCGGTATACTTAAAATTAGAAGATTGGCACAACCTGATAAAGCTCCTGCCCTCCTTGCAAAAAGATGCCAAACTCGGCACTGATGAAATCAAAGCCGTCGAGTCTCTCGCCTGGAATAATCTTTTTGTACAGAAAACCGACGAGCTAATTAACCGCGCTCAACAAGACGCTGCCGACGATATTCTCGCAGGTTTATGGCAGTGTGTACCAACACCATTACAATTCGA
>NZ_LWGA01001251.1:0-2648 GCF_001635235.1 Oleiphilus sp. HI0117
CATCAGAAGCTGAACCACATAGGTGGTATAAGCGCCCAGCATGATCATCTCACCATGCGCCATATTAATAACGCCCATAACGCCAAAGGTAATTGCCAGGCCAATTGCAGCAAGCAAAAGGACAGAACCTAAGCTCAATCCGAAAAAGAGCTTATCGACAAACTGAAAGTTAGCGACTCGATCTTCAATCAGTGTTAACGCCTTTTGTGCCGCTGCCACAACGACTTCATCACTATCATTTTCAACAATTTTGGCGAGCAGATTCTTAATCTCATTTTCCAAACGACCTGCCAGGGTTTCAATTGACGCCAGTCGTTCTTCGCGAACTTTGCTGTTTTCTAAGGCATAAATAGCAAGTGCAACCCCCATCATTTCCAATACTTCTTCATCTTGCTCAGACACTTTCACTGCTTGAATGGCTTCAATCAGGCTTTCATCCAAACTTGATAGTAAAGAAGTGAGCGCTGAAAGACGCAACTCTGGGTCCTTTGCACTTAGCTGAATACGTGCAATTGCCCCACGGAGATAAGAGCGCACTTTGTTATTCACACGAACTTTCTTGTAGAGTTTCTTTTTCAATGGCTCTAACTCAGCACCGGTGAAAACTTCGTGAAAGACTTTTTCGCCATCAACTTTTTTCACCGACATAAGTGAGTTACGGTCTTTCTTAAGATAATGAAGCTGCCCCTTTAGCATCACCTGAAACATGGGGAGCAAGGTTTCCCCTGCGTGTGCTTCCAAGTCTTTCAAGATCGGAATAATCTTCTTAAGCTTGGCTTTCGTCAGTTTGCTTAAGAGCGCTTGGGTTTCGCTATCTATTGCTGTCGCAACAGTGCTTGGACTGTTCTCGGCGTTCGATGCCGCATAGCTTTGGTTGAACACCAAGCTAAACATTATCGCGAGAATAAAGGGCAGGATTCTCACCGCTGTACTCCATTTTAGGTTCATTTAACACGCAACTTCCCTGTTGTGTCTGTTCAGATATGATCTGAAGCCAAACATCATAGGGAAATTACGGGGTTGTAGGTTTAGAAATGAGGAGCACCGGACAGTGCTCCCCTTTTAAGTTGCCGAATAAATGTTTCCGGCTAGCTAAAGCTCAGGTCTTAGAAGTTCTGACCAGAACACTTAGCTGTTTTAGTATTAAAGTTGCCGCACTTAACCGGGTCAGTCCAGTCAGCAATTAGGTCTTTAGAACCTGGTAGGTAGTTAGACCAAGCATCACCAATTACTTCACCGTTAGTTTCCCAAACCACTTCAAATTGACCATCTTCTTGAATCTCGCCAATTAAAACTGGCTTACTCAAATGGTGGTTAGTATTCATAACAGCAGTACCGCCAGTCAGGTTAGGTACCGATACACCCAAGATAGCTTGCTCAACTGCGTCTACGTCAGTAGTACCCGCTTTCTCAACTGCTTTCGCCCACATTTCGAAACCAATGTAGGTCGCTTCCATTGGGTCGTTAGTCACACGCTTGTCGTCTTTGATGTAAGACTTCCAGTTTGCAATAAACTCTTCGTTTACATCACTTTCAACGCTTTGGAAGTAGTTCCAAGCTGCCAAGTGACCAACAAGTGGCTTAGTGTCTAGACCAGACAGTTCTTCTTCACCAACAGAGAATGCAACCACTGGAATATCTTCAGCAGAAATACCCTGGTTACCTAGCTCTTTATAGAAAGGAACGTTTGCATCACCATTAATTGTTGAAACAACCGCTGTCTTCTTACCTGCGCTACCGAACTTCTTGATGTCTGAAACAATTGACTGCCAATCAGAGTGACCGAAAGGCGTGTAGTTGATCATGATATCTTTTTCTGCAACGCCTTTAGCCTTAAGGTATGCCTCAAGAATCTTGTTCGTTGTACGTGGGTAAACGTAATCAGTACCTGCAAGTACCCAACGCTCAACCTCAAGGTCATTCATCAAGTAGTCAACGGCTGGAACCGCTTGCTGGTTTGGCGCAGCACCTGTGTAGAAAACATTTTTAGACGACTCTTCACCTTCGTACTGAACAGGGTAGAACAACAAACCGTTCAACTCTTCAATGACAGGAAGAACCGCTTTACGTGAAGATGACGTCCAGCAACCGAAAATTACGTCAACCTCGTCTTTAGTAAGCAGTTCACGTGTTTTCTCTGCAAATAATGGCCAGTTCGATGCGGGGTCAACCACAACAGGCTCTAGCTTCTTACCTAGCAAACCACCTTCTTTGTTCTGCTCTTCGATCATCATTAGAACCGTGTCTTTCAGTGTTGTTTCACTGATCGCCATAGTGCCTGATAGAGAGTGAAGTACACCGACTTTAATCGTGTCAGCAGCCATTGCGCTCATTGCAAATGCTGAAGCACTTGCGCTAAGAACTAAACCTTTAAGCATTTTTTTCATTGTCATGATTCTACCTTCCTCAAAATAAGACTCTTGGATAATGAGGCACTTGTTATAAATTTGGAGTTATAGCCTCTTCATGAACGATTATGAAAAATATACTGCTTCGGGGGTATTGGCTGATTGACGAATTCGACTACGTCAAATGACGTAGTCACTCTATAAACCGACTCTTACTGACACTCAATAAAGCTCGTTACAATAAGCTGCAAAGATTAAAAGACTAATAGAGATTGTTTGCTAGTATTAATAGTTAATAAA
>NZ_LWGA01001252.1:0-8773 GCF_001635235.1 Oleiphilus sp. HI0117
TACTGGCTTCTTGTTCTATGATGAAATTCACCCAACTACGCAAGCTCACCAAGCTGCAGGTATTGAAATCGTTCAAACTCTATTGGCTCAATAAAACAAATTTGAGCCTCCCTACCAGACACACCCAAAACGATAACTAATAAAGCAGTACTAACTCTAAGAGGGCCTCGGCCCTCTTTTTTTATTCCAGTCGATAACACCTGTACAACTTAGAACTTCAATTGCTTTTAGTTAAAGCAAATGGAATCATGCCTGTTTTCAAAACACGGTTGCGCCCATGCCTTCGACAATTCTATACACCTTCAGACGCTGCCCTTATGCCATGAGAGCACGGTTGGCCCTGACTCTTAGCCAGGAAAAGATTCAGATAAGGGAAATTGTCTTACGAAATAAGCCAGCGACAATGCTGCATTATTCTCCGAAAGGTACCGTTCCGGTGCTCATCCTTCATCATTCAGAATCCGAGGCCCCGCAAGTGATTGATGAAAGCCTGGATATCATGAAGTGGGCTTTCAAACGATACGATCCAGACAACTTTTTAGATGCTTCCAAACTTAACGAGATGCTCGACCTTATTTCAATCAATGACGGTGAATTCAAAGATAAGCTTGATCGATACAAATATGCAGACCGCCACCCAGAACAAAGTGAGCAGGAATATCGCAAGCAAGGCGAAGGTTTTTTAGAGCTTTTGGACAAGCGCTTACAAAACCAAACTTTTCTTTTTGGCGAGCAGGCCTGCCTGGCAGATCTCGCCATCTTTCCCTTTATACGACAATTTGCACATGTAGACCTAGAATGGTTTGATGCGAGCCCTTACGACTATCTCAAGCGCTGGTTGTCAGACTACAAAGAGTCTGACATATTTTTGAGTATTATGAAGAAGTATCCGGCTTGGAAGGAAGGTGACGAAATCACTTGGCTACCTTTGCCAAGTGACAGTTAAGGTTACTTTAAACTTAAATGAGAAGTATCCGGAATCACCGGTGGAAGCTCTTCTTTCTTTTCAGCAATATCACTGCCAACAGGCGCAATCGTCACATTATCCAGCTCATGGAATTCTGCCATGACCTCTTCATGTACTTCTGATAAGCGCTCGCCCACCTCGCCAACTTGAAAGTGCGTATCTGATAGTATCTCGTCTACTTTTTCCCCTGCCAAATTAAGGCCGGTTTTGCTGGCAACATTCTGCAAATCGGTCTTTGAAGCACTGGCCGTTAAGGGAGCCTTAGCCGTTGGCGTTGGCGTTGGCGTTGGCGTTGGCGCAGCCTGAGGAGCTGGCGCACTAAAGTCTACTTTGACACCCGGACTGCCCATCGCCTCAACTTGGCAATCAGCGCCACGCTTACTCATCGCAATGATATATTTCTTTGCCGTTTCCTGGTCGAGCTTATTACGTATCACCACCCGCTTGCCAGTAAACATGCGCTCTACTTGGTCTACGCTTGTTTTAAATAGCTGCGCAACGTGTTGCTTGGTCTCTTGCTCCGAAAAGCCTTCAACCAGTTTGCCGTAAAATACAATTTCGTACTGCTGCTCACTCATACCGTTTTGCTCTTTGCTAATTTCTTTCCCTAACAATAAGTCTAGGTCAAGACCCGAAATTTACCTAGTCAGAAGATGCTTCACTCCGCACTTCTGCCCTGTTTCGGCCATTTTCTTTTGCTTGATACAGTGCAGAGTCTGCTCGTTCAAATAACTGCCCCTGATCCAGGCCTTCTTCAAAGACACTTAAGCCAAAAGACATGGTAATTTGAATCTTTTCATCGCGAAAATGAAAAGGTAAGCGACCGATCATTTCCCTTACTTTTTCAATTACCTGCTTTGCAGTTTGCAAATCTGTTTCTGGCAAAATAATCACAAACTCTTCGCCACCATAGCGCGCAACAAAGTCGGTCTTGCGTATTCTATTTTGAATTTCCTTGGCAATAATCTGTAGAACTTTATCGCCCGATAGGTGACCATAGTTGTCATTAATACTTTTGAAGAAATCGATATCCGCCACCACCAGTGTAGCCGGCTTTTTATAACGTTTGTAACGTTCAAGCTCCAGCTCAAAACGTTCGTCATAAGCCTCTCGATTAGGCAACGACGTTAAAGAATCTTTTAATGCTTTATCTCGCTCTTCCTTCAAGCGTTTACGAATATAACGAGTCTCTTCTTCCATCGCTTTGATGCGCTCTTTTAGGACCTCGACCTCTTCTTCTTTTGCTTGCTGGTGTTCAACTGCATCACCAGCATGCTGATCTACAGCACTGGATATGCTGTCCAAGTGCTCCGAAATAGATCGTTTCAAATCATCTATATCGACAGCTTTTCCCACACGCTGAGTCATTTCATCGACTTGATCACGCATATGTTGATCAAATTTTTCGTTTTTATCTTGCCAGGTGTCATCAATACTCTGACTCTCTACCAAAAAGTCCTGAACTTTACTCAAGCGCTCATCGAGCACCTTCAGAAAGTTACTAAACTCGCGCTGCCCTTTACCCACAACCGAAAGGATCAAGTTAGACAAATCATCCAAAGTAGGGCCAAGTTCATACCAAACCAGCTCTTTTTCAATTTGACCACGCAGTTTCGCTACTTCTCTGGTCGCACTGCTTGGAAACGCTAATTGGTCCAGTAGATTACTCAAAGTGTTGCGAATATGCCGCGCAACAGAAGAAAAGCCAGGAGCAAGCTCTTCTGCTGCATTGCTGGCATCGTCCGTTTCTAGCTCCAAGTCCTCTTCGCTGAGGGAGCTATCTTCGCCCGAAGCCGTATCAGCGCTTGCATTTTCATCACTTCCGCCACCCAAGAGACGACTTAAGAAACCGGCCTCTTTTTTGTCTGGGTCAACAATTACCGACAAGACTTCAGACTGGAGTTTTGCATACTCAGACAGGATAGCTGGGTATTCTTGAATATTTGACGAACGCTTGGCGATAGACTTTAAGAGCTTCTTTAGCCCACTTTTCTGCTTTCGAGGAAGCTTGAGAGTCAATAGCTGATCGATAATACTCTCTAAAGCACTCGCTACTTTTCTCAGGTTTTGCTGTTTGCTCTCGTCCGCCGCAAGAATCAATTTATCAATACGCTTAAGGCGCTTTTCGAGATCATTCTTTTCAGGTGTTGCACTGCGCACCGCACTGCGCAAGCTAGCCAACTCGCCATCTAATTCATCAGAAGTGTGCTCTGCCGCCAAGCTAACACGCACCAGAATTCGCTGCATCAGTGAGGCGTAATCTTGAATGAGCTTTTTCTGGCCGTCAAAAGACTCACCTTGCTCAAAATACTTATCTTTCCAGCGTTCTAGCTCTTTTTTTAAATCCGACTGGTTACTCATGAGTTCTCCAGCTTTTTGAACCGATTCAAATGTTATTATTTACTTAGTAAAACAAACAAAAATGATAATGCTTATTTTGTATTTCGTTTTCTGGCTCTAGGGTGAGATGCATCATACACCTCAGCTAAATGTTTAAAGTCTAGATGAGTATAGACCTGTGTGGTGGAAATATCGGCATGGCCTAATAATTCTTGTACGGCGCGAAGGTTTTGACTCGACTCCAACATGTGGCTTGCAAAAGAATGTCGCAGCATATGCGGGCTGACATCATTAATAATACCTTTCTCGATTGCCATTTTTTTCAAGCGAACCTGAACATTACGTACACTTATCCGCTTTCCTTGCTGGCTAATGAAAAGTGCGACCGCCTCTTCTCCCAAGCAATCGCCACGAAAGGCTAACCACTCTTTTAGCGCTTCAATGGCCTTGCTTCCTAATGGCAAGTGCCTTTCTTTGCCACCTTTACCCAGCACATCAACAAAACCTTCATCAAGATTTATGGAATTTACATTCAAATTTACTAATTCAGAAAGGCGTAGACCTGAAGAATAGAAAACCTCGAACATGGCGTGATCACGAATCACATGCCAATCGCCACTATCGTTATCTAATAGATGGTTAATTTGATCAACATTCAAGACTTTAGGCAGTTTTTTGCTCCCTTTTGGAACCGGAACATCCAGACACGGATTGTGTTCTAGCAAAGCATGTTTAATCTGGTAATTGTAAAAACTACGTAGTGACGACAGTGCTCTTTGAATACTCTTGCTAGAAAGCTGCTTACGGTGCAGGTAAGAAACGTATAAGCGGACATGAGCGTGACTGAGCTCACTCCAAGCGTGAATACCCTGTTCAGAGCACCAAGTATGAATACGCTCCAAGTCACGCCTGTAATTGGTGTAAGTGTGATGGGAGAGCCTCCTAACGACCAGTAAATTATCGAGAAACTCTTCTAGTAACTTTTCCATCACTGCCTCGAATTCTCTACCGGATCATTAAACCATTTATGGCGACTCGCTTCGAAAATATCTATTCCAAGAGCGAAGGAACTGAGTCCTCTACCTGCTGTCGCTTAGCAGCCAACAACAGATTCGGCAGAATACGGCTGATAAAATCGCTGATATAAGAAAGGAATAAAGAGCCCATTGAGCTATCAAAGTGCTTAGCATCGCGACTGCCCAAACAGAACAAGCCCAAAAGCTCACCATTTCGTAAAGGAATCACTGCCGCTGAACCGACTTCTTCGGGGTTCGGGAACAAGCATGCACGCTCTTCGTCTCGGAACTGCCCGCAAACTGCTCGTGTATGATCGAGAATACCGCCTAGCTGCCCCCGAGCCTCATCGATCGAAATGACTTTCACTTCGCTAACAGGGTAGTCACTTGGCTTACCAAACAATAAAATGCTGCTGAAGTCGATATTCGCATCATTTTTGAATGCCTCATTTACGACCATTTCAATCTCATCAAGGCTCTTCACCTCTAACAAGTTTAATAACAGGCGTTTGGTCTTCTCAAAATGAGCATCATTCTCATGCGCAATGGAGATCAGTTCATTAAGCTTGTTTTTCAGCTCATCACGGTGCTCTCTAAATACTTGCACCTGACGCTCCCCTAAAGATATCGCAGCGCCGCTCGCATGAGGTATTTTTAGCTCATTCAACAAGTAATCATGTTGAACAAAGAATTCAGGGTGAGTCTTCAAATACTCAATAACGTCAGTTTCTTGAATACTCGCAGCTTGCGGGCTTACTTCAGCGTTTACTTCTTTATTGCTCATACTATCTTCACTAATACGGTTCACTATGTCTGGGGGAGTCCATTCAAAACTTATATTTATTTATCTGAAATCTATCAGTATTACGATGTGGGCTAAGAGATCACGAATCTAGTTCAAGCCTCACTAAACGCCTATCGCTAACTAAGTGTAGCGCTAAATTCGAATTTTTCCTTCGAAAACAGTCATAGCGGGGCCTTCCATCATTAACGGTGAGCCGACGCCCTGCCACTCAATTTTTAGATTACCGCCAGGCAAGCGAACCTCAACTGGCGATTCCAGCACACCTCGGCTTATTCCAGCGGCAACAGCCGCACACGCACCGGTACCACAGGCCAAGGTTTCACCCACACCTCGCTCGTAAACGCGTAGTTGGATAAAGCGCTTATGTACTATTTCCATAAAACCAACATTCACACGCTCTGGAAAGCGTTCATGCGCTTCAATCAATGGTCCTAAATGCGCAACCTGCTGATCACTCAATTCAGGCACCTGCAAAACAGCATGAGGGTTGCCCATAGACACCGCAGAAATCTGCAAGGGTTCACCATCGACATCGATGCTGTAACTATCTGCTGGAGCATCCGCTGTAAATGGAATACTTTCTGGGTCGAATACTGGTTCGCCCATGTCTACAAGGACGCGACCATCATCATTGACCTTTAACTCAATATCGCCTTTTTTTGTTTCGACCCGAATACTATCTTTGTTGCTTAGCTTCTTCTCGCGCACGAAGACTGCGAAACACCTGGCACCGTTACCACACTGCTCAACTTCTGAACCATCGGCATTAAAAATTCGATAGCGAAAATCAACATCAGGCTTGCCAGGTGGTTCGACCAACAAAAGCTGGTCAAAGCCCACACCTAAATTACGATCAGCCATTCGGCGAATTTGTTCAGGACGAAGGTGAACATGATGGCTGATCATATCAACCACCATAAAGTCATTACCCAAACCATGCATTTTGGTAAAGTTCACCACCATATTGTTTTCTCCCGATACCTAAAATACTCTAAATGCCCACTAAGGCATCAAATTCTCAAGCGCTAGTTGATCATCAATTGTTTCACGCTTACGCGCTAATACGACTTGCTCACCATCTACAACCAGCTCTGCCACACGACCTCTGGAGTTGTAGTTCGAGCTCATTGCAAAGCCATAAGCACCTGATGACATTACCGCGAGCAAGTCGCCCGCCTTAATAGCCAAATCACGATCTTTACCCAAGAAGTCGCCCGTCTCACAAATCGGCCCTACCAAATCATAGTGATGACGCTCACAATCAGAACCCGGCTCTTTTTCTACCCGAATAATATTCTGCCATGCGCTGTATAAAGACGGGCGTAGCAGGTCATTCATCGCCGCATCGATAATCGCAAAGTGCTTATCTTCGTTGTGCTTCAGAAATTCGACCCGTGTTAATAAAACACCTGCATTCGCAGCAATGGAACGTCCTGGCTCCAAAATAACCTTTAGACCTCGATCCCCGATTTTTTCTAACAAAGCGCTGATATAGTCAGCCACTTCAGGTGGCTGCTCGTCATCATAAGTAACGCCTAAACCACCACCCAGGTCAAGGTGCTCGATCACGACCCCTTGTTCTGCAAGCTGATCAACCAAAAGCAAAACTCGCTCTAATGCATCAAGAAATGGTTCCGTTTCAGTTAGCTGGGAGCCGATATGGCAATCAACGCCTATCACCTTTACGCCAGCCAGCTTGGAAGCAGCCTGGTAAATCGCTGGGGCCTGCTCAATGGCAACACCAAACTTATTATCTTTTAAGCCGGTCGAAATATAGGGATGAGTGCCCGCATCAACATCAGGGTTCACGCGTAATGAAATCGGTGCGACTTTGCCCATCTCCAAAGCAACATCATTTAAACGATAGAGCTCTGCCTCGGACTCAATATTGAAGCAATGAACACCCACCTCAAGCGCGCGTTGCATCTCATGTGCTTGTTTGCCGACACCTGAAAAGACCACCTGATCTGCACTACCACCAGCACGCAGCACTCTTTCTAGTTCTCCGACCGAGACAATATCAAAACCGGCACCCTGCTTGGCAAGAATATTCAGTACAGCCAGATTAGAGTTTGCCTTGACTGCATAGCAAACTAAGTTCGCATGCCCTGCAAAGGCTTTTTTATAAGCCTGATAATGCGCCTCAAATGCTGCACGTGAATAAACATAACACGGGGTGCCATACTGTTCAGCGATCTGGCTTAGTGACGAATTTTCTGCATACAACTCGCCATTCTGGTACGAAAAATAACTCATGATTTATAACACTTTTTAATCGCCTGAACCGCTTCAGGCTTGGATAGAATTTGCCAATCACCCAGGATTGCTAAGCTTAGTTCTCAAACTGCTCTTCTGGGGCTCTCGTATCTCGTTTCTTTTTTTCTGCCTTATCGGAAGCAGGACTTTCCACCACTTCCGACTGATTGTGCACAGGCAAATAGAGATCACCCTTTTGGCCACAGCCTTGCACCAGTACCACACATGACATGATAAAAAGAGGCGTAAGTTTTAATCTCATACGTTTACTCACACCTCGAAATAAAGGCCGAAAAAGAATAATTTCCGAAAGGCTCATGGGAAGATACGCGTCAGCTGCCAAAAGGCAGGAATTATAACGAGTTGAAGGGCAATTGACTATTTTTAAGTACAAACCCTAACGAGAAGACTGTTTTTGTATGGCTCGATGCAGAGCCTTGTCAGCCTTTGCAAACCAGCGCAATACTTCCAGGGTTTTCGCCGAATCACTGGATGCTACGCTAAATTGAGATGAGTGATTGCTAAGCAAGACCTCCGACACCATAAGCGGCAGTCGGTCAGATACCTGCTGCTTATTAGCATAATGGATAAGCGCTTCATATTGCTGCTCTCCATGCGCGGCATTACTAAACTCCATACCCTGAAAGCTCAAGTCGCAGTTCGACTGGTAGCCTTCACTGCTAACATGAACCTGTACCTCACTCACTGCACAGTGTGGAATATCTTTCAGCGCCCGTATACGATAACCACCGTCTTTCGCCTTGGTGATTTTATTAAAGCTCACCGTAGGCATTTCACCTCCCAGGCTCATATCTGAGAGCTGCCTTGTTTCCAACATCCGAACCAGGCACTCATTCAATGCAGAAAGTAGTAGCATCTCGTCACGCCCCGTTAAAACCAGGCGCAACAGGCTACCCTGCTCGTCCAATATAATTAACTGATAGGTATCGTGATGCAAAAAGAAAAAAACCTGAATATTACCAGGCATATTGTAGGGTAAAACTGCTGCAACCAGGGTCTCTCCTGGCTGAGCGTATTCATCAAAAATAATTGGGCTATAGTGACGCTGCCCCTGCTTTAAGGCTTTGTAGAGCTCCACCTCATTTGCATAGGAAAAATACCTGAACTGCTCATCAACATACTGAACCACATAGTGACGCCCGCCCATATCGAGAACATAGCGAACAGAGCGGACACGTCCATCTGGAAAAAAAGCTTTCTTGATCGAGGTAAAGACACCTTCAACACGCGAAGCAATAATACTCGCTCGCTGAGGGCAGAAACAAAATACACGTAATTCACACTCGAAGTCACTTTGCTGTGCCAAACAAATCTGCAAATAAGACTGCAGGGTTTGCATCAGGGTATCACCCACTTCAAAACGGTGCG
>NZ_LWGA01001253.1:0-2821 GCF_001635235.1 Oleiphilus sp. HI0117
GGTGTTATTAATTGGTAAAGCTGCAGCGGGACTCGCAGCCATAGCAAGCATCGGTTGAAACGGCGCCGCAGCCAAAGCAACAAATGCTGCAGTGTAACGGTAACGAGACTGATGCTTAAGTGTTCTATTTAGCTCTTTCTCACTAATCCAGCCTTGCTTAATTAAGACCTCACCAAGCATCATGTTCTCGGAGGCTTGAAGCTGAAGTGCTTGATCAAGTTGCGCTTCGCTAATATAACCGCGGTTTACTAATAAGCGCCCAAGTCTGGATTTTGCTATTTGCTCATTATGCTTAGTCATACTTCCCCCGGGATAGTCGATCTTTATCTTATTAAGGTACTCTGAATCATTAATGGCTTATTAAAATATATACAGCCATCTAAGTAGTTGGTGAAATAATGGCCAGAAAAAGCCAATTTGTATGTGGGAGATTGATTTCGGTCAGTAACAAGATGTTATCCTGTGTCTATTCATGTGAATAGACACCGTTTTTGCTTTATACTAAGCACCGAAAATATTCATAGCTTGCTGATTTAATTAACCTTTCCCAATTAATTTATATAGAGTTGAAATACACACCATGAGAAATTCCAATCTATCCTTATTTAATAAATTTGTGTGCCATTTAACATTTATATCTTTGTGCTGTTTTGCGCTAGCAAGTCATGCAAAAGAAATGAATAGCAATACGACTCAAGCGACCATCACAACCAACCTTGGCATTATCGAGCTCGACCTTTTTAAAGACCGCGTTCCCGTAACCGTTGCGAACTTCATCCGTTACGCTAACGAAGGCTTTTATAACAACACTATCTTTCATCGCGTTATTCCCAACTTTATGGTTCAAGGTGGCGGTTTTGATCAAAAAATGAGACGAAAGCCCGTCTCTTCGCCCATTAAGAACGAAGCTAATTCTTTTATTCCTAATTTACGCGGCACTATCGCCATGGCACGAACGAACGACCCGCATTCTGCGACTTCTCAGTTCTTCATAAATGTTAAAGACAATATGCAGCTTAATAAATCCGGGCACAACGCGGGTTATGCCGTATTTGGCAAAGTAACTAAAGGACTCGAAATAGCCGATAAGATATCTAAGGTCGCCACCAAGTCTGATGGTTATATGCGAGACATTCCCATAGACACAATAATCATTCAATCAATTACAATTACCGAACCGAGCTCCGAGCCTGAAAGTCCGGCACCCGCAACCAAGCAATAGCAAGCCATAAAATATGAATAGAGAAGTCGACAATTTTTCGGTAGCTAATCTTGGCTGGGAAGGCGATATTCCAGCCTCGAAAGAATACGATGACGTTTACTTCTCGCTTGTTGATGGCCTTAAAGAGAGCCAATATGTTTTCATTGAAGCCAATCAACTCGCATCTAGACTAATAGGTAAAAGCTTCGCACTAAAACCCTTTATCGTCGCTGAAGCAGGATTTGGTACCGGGCTAAACTTTCTCTTAAGCTGGCGACAATGGCTGGCCTGTGAAGAAAAAGGCCGTCGTGACTTTCACTACATCTCATTCGAAAAACACCCACTATCTCTATCAGATCTTAGAAACTCTTTGAGTAAATGGCCTGAGCTTGCAGATTTATCTTCCCAACTATGCGACGACTATCCTTTCACTATAAAAGGACACCACACACTGAAGTTCGAGTGTGGCCGAGTCATCCTCACACTGGTTTTTGGGGATATTTATGAGTCCCTGGATGAATACCGTTTTATGGCAGATTGCTGGTACCTGGACGGTTTTTCCCCTAATAAGAACCCGGAAATGTGGTCACCTGCTCTTTTTAAAGAAGTTGCCAGACTATCATCTGACGGAGCCACTTTTTCCACCTTCGCCGCTGCGTCAGCTGTAAGACGAGGGCTAGAATCGGCAGGTTTCAGTGTTAAGCGCCAGAAAGGCTTTGGCAAAAAACGAGAGATGCTTCTTGGCTCTATTACAAAACAAG
The DNA here is from genome assembly GCF_001635235.1 of Oleiphilus sp. HI0117. Classification (NCBI taxonomy): domain Bacteria; kingdom Pseudomonadati; phylum Pseudomonadota; class Gammaproteobacteria; order Oceanospirillales; family Oleiphilaceae; genus Oleiphilus; species Oleiphilus sp. HI0117. The sequence continues at coordinate 1,963 of NZ_LWGA01001253.1, forward strand.
ACCTCAGTTCTACCGACCACTTACCTTCAAGCAAAACAAATTGGGCTTACCCACAAACACTGATAAAGAATTCCGTTAGGAACTCTACGGCTGCCGCCTTAGATAAAGACGAGTCCAAGTCTTTCGATACCGTTATTATTGGGGCCGGTTTAGCGGGTATCAGCACTGCTTCAGCGCTGTATCAACGCGGGCTGGATGTTGCGATAATAGATACTCGCCCAGCACCTGTTTCTGGTGCCAGCGGCCAGAGCCAACTGGTAATGTACGCAAAGTTTCCCAGTGAGAGAAACAAAACGTTTAACTTCGTAGAGCATTGCCTTGCCTACAGCTTACGCTATTACCCGCGGCTACAGGCAAACTTTGATAATGAATTCTGGCACCCTTGCGGTTTACTGCAGCTAGCATGGAGTGATAAGGAAGCGGCCAAGCAAACCCGCTTTGCCAATAACACCAAGCTGCCAGCTGATTTTATACGGCCAATATGCGCAGATGAAGCCTCAGAAAAGTCTGGCTTGAAACACTCCTGTGGCGGCTTATGGTTTGAGAATGCGGGCTGGCTTGACCCTAAAGTCTACGCAAAAATATTACTTAGCGATAAGCCAGCTAAGTCGCAGGCTACCATCACGCCATTTTACAACTGCGAAGCGAAGCAGATCAGCCAAAATACAGACTCAAGCTGGACCATAGAAACAAATTCAGGCCTTTTTCACACAAGGCATCTTGTCATTGCAAACTCTAATGACACCAAGAGTTTTCCCCAATTAGCACACCTGCCAACCAAGCCCTTGCGCGGGCAAGTTACATCGATAAGATCTAAGCAGAATAGGGAGGAAATCAAATCTACGCAGTGTGTGTTAAC
>NZ_LWGA01001254.1:0-3328 GCF_001635235.1 Oleiphilus sp. HI0117
AAGCGCGATTTAGTGGTATTCGCTTCTTCTGCCACGGCTTTGGCCTTTAGCAATTGCTCTTCAACTTCTTTTCTCAGTTCAATCTCTTTACGTAAATCCTGATTGATAGATTCAATCTGAGCGGTACGGCTTTGCACGCGTTGCTCCAAGTAAAGATTGTTTTGTTCGAGTTCATCCTGAGCGGCCATAAAGTCGGTGATATCGTCATAAGTGGTGACATAGCCTCCATCGGGAAGAGGGTTGCCCTTTATCTCGATAACGTGGCCGTTATGATGCTTGCGTACAACACGATAAGGCTTTCCTTGCATCAAATGTTTAAGACGTCGTTGAACATGCTCGTCAATGGCCCCAGGCCCCAATAGTCCGCGCTCAGCATTGAAGCGAACCAAGTCAGAAACTGCAATTCCGATTTGCAGCATGCCTTGGGGATAGTTAAACATTTCTTCATAGCGACGATTCCAGGCAATCATATTGAGGTCTCCGTTGACGACGCTAATGCCCGAAGAAATATTATCGAAGGACGCGAATAAAATATCCTGATTGAAACGCAGTGCTCGGGTCGTTTCTTCAAAGATATTAACGACTTCTTCTACCGCCAGCTTCTGACCACTCCTCAGGCTTTCTATCATGGCCTGAGAGGAGGCAACGCCAACAATGCCAGATAAGGATTGTTGGGCTTTTTTGATCAGTCGAGCGTCGGCTGTATTACCGCTGGTATGGTCGTATTCACCAAAGAGTTTGTTAGTGATGCTGCTGCCAACAAACTGTTCCAAAAGTGAGCGCAGGTCGAAGGTGCTAATATCGTCATAATTTTGGTATTCCGAGGCACGTTTTTGGGACTGGTTAGTAAAAGCCAGGGCTTGAATTCGGTCTGATAAAGTTGTTCTGTTTTGACGTGAAACGACGATAGTGGTGAGGATATTGGCGAGTAAGCTTAGAACCACACCTCGACTGAATTCATCGCTAAAGCTTAAACCAAAGAGAAACTCTGGGCGCAACCATTTTACACCCAGAGGGCCTTGCGAAAGTAAATCTTTTGATACCATGCCGGTATCAACCAGTAGCGGCAGCATTAAGGTATAGGCCCAAGTGATCAGTCCTGCTGCCAGCCCGGCATAGATTCCCGTGGCATTACTTCGCGTCCAATATAGCCCAAAAATAATAGCCGGTGCCAGTTGAACAGCTAATGCAAAAGCTGTCAGGCCGATACTGGTCAAGGCTGCATTTTCAGCAAAAACGACCTGATAGAGATAAGCAAAAATAACGACCAGAACCACAGTCAATCGGCGCGCAAAAATAAGCGATTGTGTGTAGTCTTTAAAACGATTCGCCCCTTTTTGACGACGCATAATGATTGGTAGAATAACGTCGTTGCTTAGCATTTGGCTTAAGGTGACGGTTGCCACGATGATCATTGCGGTTGCCGCAGAAAAGCCACCCAGAAAGGCAATTAAAGAAAGTGTTTGCTGCTCTTGAGCCAATGGGATTGAGATGACATAGGTATCTGCCGAGACTTGCCCATCTGCAAACATCAGGTTTCCTGCCTGAGCGATAAAGTAGATACACAAACCGATGAGTGTCAGGTAAATAGGAAAGACATACCTGGCGGTGCGCAAGTGATTTTCTGATTGGCACTCGACAAAGGCTATATGGAACATTCTAGGCAGGCAAAAAATAGCGCACGCCGAAAGAAACATTTCAACAAAAAAGCGCAGGTCAATTGAGTCACTGACCGCGATAGTATTTAAGTCTTGCTTACTTAATTCAATTTGCTCTGGTGAAACGCCGCTCATCCAATAGAGTGCAAAACCCGTGACAAAAAATAAAGCCACTAGTTTGATCAGGGACTCAAAGGCCACAGCACTAACCAAACCTGCATGATAGCCAGAGACATCAAGCTGCCGGGAACCGAACAACAAAGCAAAGCCTATCATGCTGAAGGCGATCAGCAGGGTGACATCCTGATTACCGACCTGATGGGTATCGATGATCAAAGACAAGGTGTCTGAAACTGCTTTTAGCTGTAAAGAAATATACGGTACTGTCGCCAGTAAAATCACCAGGGTCGTGGTCGCAGCAATGCCTTGGCGCTTGCCGTAACGGGAGGCTAAAAAGTCGGCAATACTATGAATATGCTCTTGCCGACAAATTAGAAAAATCTTATTCAAGATTGGCCACCCTAGTGTAAACAGCAGTATCGGGCCAAGCAAAATTGGCAGGAAATCCCAGGTAGAAGTTGAAGCTGTTCCGACTAAACCATAAAAAGTCCAAGATGTGCAGTACACGCCCAAGGCCAAGGCATAGACATAAGGATGGCGAGACCAGGAGTCTTCAGAGAAGCGTGTTTGGTCGCCTTGTCTTGCAACCCAGAATAACAGAGCGGTATAAGCGATGATGGCAGTAAACACTATGCTGGCTGACACGATGACCTCTTCATTTAATTATTATTTCTGGAGTATTCGCTATGTATATACAGCTTGCTGACTATCGGTGAATAAAAACCAGTGCTGTATCGCATTTTTCATATAGTAAGGTCTACTACTTTAGTCGTAACTTAGACCAAAGTCTTGGTCCCTTCTCCTAAATTACTTGCTAGATTGGCCTTGGCTTCTGGAAATAAAAGAAGACCTGGAGGCTGTCGGAGAATTGCGATCGGGTAACGGTTTACCGAAAGATCGTGATTCTCCGACAGTCTACTTTAGCCTTAAATGTAAGGTTCAACTAAGCGGAGATGTGTCATGCAAGAAAATAATAATGAGCAAGCATCTGCGTACTGGCAATACAATATCAAACTCATGCTAAAGCTGTTATGCATTTGGTTTGTCGTATCGTTTGTATGCGGAATCCTACTGGTCGATGTACTGAATCAGATTCAAATTGGCGGCTATAAATTGGGCTTCTGGTTTGCTCAACAGGGCTCGATGTATAGCTTTGTTGTGTTGGTCTTTTATTACGCAAAAAAAATGGCGGCACTTGACCGCGAATTTAACGTAGAAGAATAGGAGGCTGATATGGAACTGCAAACCTTAACTTATATCGTGGTGGGTATTACATTTGCTATGTATATTGGCATAGCCATCTGGGCGCGTGCCGGGTCTACCAAAGAATTCTATGTGGCCGGTGGTGGTGTTCACCCCGTTGCAAATGGAATGGCAACCGCTGCTGACTGGATGTCTGCCGCTTCGTTTATCTCAATGGCGGGTTTAATTGCTTTTTATGGCTATGGCGGTTCGGTCTTCTTAATGGGCTGGACAGGTGGTTATGTATTGCTGGCAATGTGCTTGGCACCTTACCTAAGAAAGTTTGGTAAGTTTACCGTACCAGAGTT
>NZ_LWGA01001255.1:0-2805 GCF_001635235.1 Oleiphilus sp. HI0117
TGTGAATTCATATGCCAACATTGGACAAAAGTATTTTTCCTAAGCCTTTCCCAATAAGAATCAGAAAACTCTTTGCTATCGTTTGCTTGACGAAGCAATTCTGTAGTTGCATTCCATTTTTCCAACGCTTTCTTCGGAAAAGCTCCTTCAAATTTATCATCGAATCCATCAATCCTTGTTAAATATAAGCTTTCCGATTCCAAAAGAGAAAGAAACTTTGCAAATGACATAAACCGCCACAAAGTTGCATCACGATCAGGAGGGATGACACCCGTTGCACCATACATTTCATCATCAAGAACATTCAAAATATGTTTATTATTTTCTATATCCATAAATAGTTAATACGCCAACGCTATCCACCTCCGCTCAAAGTACAAGATGGCAGTGTTAGCCTATTTTTCTCCTCAATCGGTTAATTCCATAAGTTATTTTGAACGTAAAGATCATTAGTTTACTGTTAAACAAGACACTAGACTATTAGCATCAATCGGCTTATTGAGCACTTTGAATCCTGACCGTTTGAGACTTATCAATAAGTCTACTTCCGTATCCCCCGTCAGAATAATAATGTTCAAACGCTTTTCTTGAAGCATTATTTTGTTTGCGATATTGATACCTGTCTCTGAATCAGAGAGTCTATTATCCAAGATCACACAATCAAAATTATCAGAGCAATAAACGTTACTTGAGAAGAACTCCTGACCACTGCCAAATGCTTCGACTTCATGCCCAAGAGACTCCAATAAGAGCGTTATGCTATCCCTTACTGAGACATCATCATCAATAACGATAACCTTTAGAGGAGCAGTCTTGTTGGTTTGTTCAAGGTATTCATCAGATCTAGGTTTATATTCAACATATGGTAGCTTTAGAATAAATTCAGTACCCGAATTAGAAGACCTCATGTCTAATGAAACGCCTAGGAGTTCAGACAGCTGCTTTACGATTGCCAAACCTAAGCCGAGTCCTTTACTTCTATCTCGCTCTGGGTTTTCTAGCTGAAAGAACTCTTCAAACACTTTATCTCTAAACTTTTTAGATATACCCTTGCCAGAATCCTTAATACTAATCTTGACCAGGCCGTCATCATCTAATTTGTTTATCGATATCATGATGTCATTAGCCTGAGAATGGTTAATTGCGTTATCAATAATATTGGAAAAGATCCTTCCAAGCAGTTTTCCATCACTATGCACGTAGACACTCTTCAACGATAAATGAAATTTTATCCCTTTAGATAAAGCCTGACCTTCAAACTGATCGGCCATTTCTTGAATGATATTATCAAGTGCAACATGATCATTTTCAGGCGTTATCGCGCGCGCATCAATTTTGGAAAGATCAAGCAGTGAATCAAGCAATTCACGCAAGGCTTTTACTGACGAGTTTAGCTTAGGAAAAATCCTTTTCTGAGTTTCAACTGAGTCCGTATGACTAATCGTATAAGCGAGAAACTCTATCGACTGCAACGGCTGTCGAAGGTCGTGACTAGCGGCGGCTAGAAACTTTGATTTAGATTCACTTGCTTGCAGGGCTTCTTTGCGTTTTTCCTCTGCCACCTTTAATAAATACCTATTTTCATTTCTGAGACGAATGGATTTGTTTAATACAGCACGAGCGTTAATAGCTTGACCATAGCCAATAATTAGACATCCAGATACAAGTGATAAGAATTCCCAAAGATAAGGTGACGAAAGGTATTTGAAGAAGCAAAGGAGAATAAACGGGCTGATAAATGCCAAATAAATTTTGGCGTTCAAACCGACAGCTATTGAAGCAGCAACAATTACGATACTAGTTATTACAAGCATCGCTACAGCCTCTCTAGATTCGCTTAAGTCACCAGTCAGAACTAAAAACGACCAAGTCAAACTATTAGCAATCGCAATCCATATCAACCATTTCTGATTTCTAGATGTCAAACTGCGAGTGGAGACGTTTTCTTTTCGAAATTTCTTATAGAAATAGAACCCAACAGCAACAACTATAGAATTTAAAATAAACCAGGAAAAAGGCCGGAGTAATTCACTAGATATATGATAAACAAGAAGTGTGATTAGCAACCCAGCAGTTATATTCGCAACAGTATTGAATAAGCCAAACTGCTTAAATGTCGTATCAACACTCTCGCGCCAAAAGTCTTCCTGTATCAACGCCTTGTTTCGTTCTTCCATGAACATTCGCTCTTTGTAAGTCCCTATAACTTTAGTAATAGAACTAAAGCTAGCTATGCCTTTTGCCAGATATGACTTGCTAACGTCATCTGATAAATTTCGCGACCATTGTGAGCCTTTTAGGGAAGAAAATAAATGTTAAAAGAAGTTGTTTTTACTGCTAGTGCTTTAGCTTTAATTAGTGGGTGTTCTTTATTCGAAGGAGATGATGATAAAACTGGGACGACCACACCTTTAGTCAATGAAGAAACAGATGATGCACCAGTGTTGCTAACAGGAAGGTTTATAGATTCTCCTGTTCAAGGCTTACGCTACAACGTTTCCAAAAAGCTATACAAAGATAATCCATACTCATCAAGTGAGATAACTTCTAGTGGCGTTACAAATGAAAATGGTGAATATTTTTATAATGAAACCGATGAGAATATTATGTTCTTCATTGGGGGCATGTTGGTTGCCTCGGGGCCGGTCGGACAGATTTTCACCCCATTAGATGTAAACTACGTAAGGCATTCTGAAGATGTAATCTCTGCTTCGAAAGAAGAATATCTACACCCGGATGCGCCTGTTAATTTAGCTAGATTATTACAGACCCTCGATTCCGATGGTTACCCTGAAAATGGCATTA
>NZ_LWGA01001256.1:0-2445 GCF_001635235.1 Oleiphilus sp. HI0117
TTATGTGCTACGGCCATCCTGCTTCAGCATTTTCACCTTACATCGACTACAGTTACTGTTCTGAACCACGGCCTGGCTGGGACTTTCAACAATTCTGTACAGAAAAGATCGTACCTATCTATCAAGGTAGAGAGTTCGTCTGGGAACCACACCCCGAATATGAACCCTTCGATATTGAAAAACCTAACGACGGGGTTGTACGAATAGCTATCAATAGCTCGTTACCTAAAATAACACCACGTTTTATCCAAATGTGCAAAGTCTTACTGGAGCACTCTTCAGTACCAATTGAATTCAACTTTTTCTTAGTTAGTCATGACATTGCCTTTGAAAAGTCGCTAAAGATCACATTGAGCGGAGCTGCTAAGGTTCACCCTCCAGCAAACTACATGACCTACATGAAGAACCTATCGGTCTGCGATCTTGCTATTGGTACATTTCCCTTTGGCGGTTCAAACACCAATACTGATATTGCGTTGCTAGGTATACCAAAAGTATTTTATAGCGAAGGTTGCGGCCTAGCTTCTTATTCCGATCAAACCGCTCTCGAAAAACTTAACCCACCTGATATTTTAATGCCTAAAACTGAAGGTGAATTACTCGCAAATTTAATTTATTTAATTCATGACGACAACCTAAGAAATGAACTATCAAGACAAATAATTGAGTCTGACCCTTACAAGCTATTCTACACACATAAAGTAGATATAAAGGCTGAAGATAGCTGCAAGCTGGTAAATGTCATACATTGGATAGAAGAAAATCATGATAGTTTCACACGAAGCACAGACTTAGAAAACAATCACTATGAAACTGATAAGAGTTCAAATAACAACCGTCAACAAGAAAAGAAAGAAAGCATTGATCTAGGTGATAAACTATCGAAACTCATTCTCGACAAGGTTCAAAGAAGCTAAGATAAAGGTAAGCAGTGTTAATAGTGAGTTAACTTACAGTTTACTCACTATCATTCCGACAAGCCCATCTACCGTCTGGAAAGATTCTGACATCATTTCATCATCGCTAATTTCGAGATTGAATTCATCTTCAATCTGAACAATAAAATTCATCACACCTAAAGAGTCAATATGACCAACATCTAAATAGCGATAAGCTCCGATATCATCGCATTTCGGCAAGCGCTGCTTTTTTTCTAGCAAAGAAAGTATGTATTTTTTTATCTCGTCACGTTTCATTTGTCGCTACTTACCCTCTTCATTGGGCAAAGAAACCCATCGACTTTCATCACCAGACTGAACAATTGCCTCAAACAGTCTCAAACCATTCACTGCGTGAGAGACACCAAAAACCTCATTCGACTTATAAGACCCTGTCTCTCTAAACTCAGAATAGGCGTCCGCAAGATCATAATATATATTAGCAAAAGCTTCTATGAAGCCAGCTGGATGACCGGCCTTAAAGCGGTTGTACCTTTCAGAGCAAGCCACTTCAACCAATGAAGCTCTATCAAGAATTTCACGCCTTCCATCCTGTGTCGCAATCAATAGTTCTTCGGGCTGCATCTGAAACCATTCTGCACTGCCTTTATCCCCATAAACTCTAATTTTCAAACCATTCCTCTGCCCCAAAGCAGATTTGCTATACCACATCTGGCAATTCATGCCACCTGAGTACCTTAACATGCAAGATACGTTATCAATGACATCATCAAACCAACCATAACTTGCGGCGTCTGCAACCACTTGCAGAGGTCGCTCTCCTGTTAAATAGTCAACAATATGATGAAGGTGCACTCCCAAATCTAAAGATATGGTGGATACCTTACCATCACTTAGACGCCAAGCTTGCGGTTGTGGTTTATTGCCCTGCGCATCCAAACGCATAAAGCCTTCTTGCGGCATTTCAATTTGGATTTGCTTGATCGCACCCAAAGACTCAACACTAATTAGGTGCTTCAACTCACGTAGCATAGGATAACCAGTATAATTTAAGGTTACTGCTAGGAAGCCCTTATTTTTTCTAACTGACTCAGCAATAAGCAGAGCTTCGTCGCTGGTTGCGGTTAGCGCTTTCTCACAGATAACTGCATAGCCTTTATTTATCGCTTCAATAACAATCTCTGTATGAGAGGGTGTTGGCGTCAGAATAACAATTGCGTCTAAATTATCCTTTTCATTTTCTAGTAGAAAATGAAAATCTGCATAAGTTCGCTCTGAAGATATTCCCCACTCATTTGCCGTTTCTAAGTTAGTTTCAAAGTCTCGACTGAAGCAGCCAGCTGCTACCTCCCACCTACCGTCCACTTGACTGGCTATTTTATGGGTATAGCCCACGGCAGACTTTACTGAGCCGCCAATAAATCCTAGCGAAAAACACTGCTTCTTCGATAAAACGCCCATCTATGCGAACGCCGAGCTATCAGTTATTTGCTGAATTAGATTTTGTTTCATGATTTTCCCCATCGGGTTCTTGGGTAGCGATTCA
>NZ_LWGA01001257.1:0-2153 GCF_001635235.1 Oleiphilus sp. HI0117
AACTTCTCTTCTCATAGAAAAAGCACAATGCTTTTATTGCTAATTGCCAGCTAAACAAGATACTGACAAGCCTTTAAACTGAATGGACCGCTATCTTAGCCGCCCGAAATAACACTAGCCAACAGGCTCAAGAGCCCATTGTTGATCTTTTAATACCAGCTGTTTGCTACAAGAATACCCTTTCGCAGTATCTGCAGCATTTAACGCTTGAACTACCTGATAGGACTTACGTAGCGCTGCTACCTCACTATGCAATTTTTTATCATCAGACAGAGGTGCAAAGACTCTTTCCTTTTCAGGCGTTTCTGCAGCCAAGCTAGAGACTTTCAAAATAGCTTTTAGATCTGCGCTAAAGCCGGTAGCAGGACGCGAACGTTCGTCCCGACCATGATCAAAACCTTTACCGATATCATCGTAGCGGCCACCTTTCGCTAAGGCATATCCATAACCCAAGCTGAACGCTGAAAACAAAATACCAGTATGATAGCTGTATCCACGTAACTCACAAAAATCGATCCCGATTTCAACACCATCAAAACGAAGCTGAATTTGATCAATAATTCTCTGCAGCTCAGCAATAGCGGAAACAATACCTTCGTTAGCGCTTAGCTTTAAACGCTCAACACTTTGACGAATTTTTTCTAGAGACTCAACACCACCACTTAGGTTGGCAATATCTCTAATAAGTAAAATTATCTCTTTATTTGCATCATCTGCTTGAGCTAAAGCGTCCAATTCAGGTATAGATTTTCGACTAAGTGCATCAAACACTTTAATTTCAGTACTTTCATCAAAGCTTGCAGATTCTAACAGCCCTCGGTAAATTCCGACATGCGCCAGATCAATATGTATACGACCTACCTGAGCGGCATTTAGCGTATCTAGCATCAAAGAAATTACTTCAAGGTCTGCCGCCTGGCTTTTCTCACCGAATAATTCACAGCCAATTTGCATCGGACAGCGGTTAGTAAGCATGTGTGCAGGTCTAGTATGTAGCACGGTGTCTGCATAGCATAGTCGGCTAATACCGTTAGTTTTAAGCATATGCGAGTCAATTCTTGCTACCTGAGGCGTTATATCAGAGCGTACCCCCATCAAACGGCCTGTGAGCTGATCGGTCACCTTAAACGTCTGTAAATCTAACTCGTTTCCAGTCCCCGTCAACAATGACTCTAAATACTCTATAAGCGGCGGTGATACCAGCTCGTAACCATAGGAAGCATAAATATCGAGCATCGACCGGCGCATCTGCTCTACTTTCCACGCTTCTGGTGGCAGCAGTTCATCAACCCCATCTGGCAGTAACCAGCGTTCAGACACACTCATGCAAATTCTCTCTTATGGACAGTCTTATCAAACAACATTATTTCAGCAAAATAAGGGCTGAAATTGGCCTTCAAATTCTAGAAGACCCAAAAGCACGCGATTTTACAGTTTTATTGCGCACAAAAAAACCAATGTTTGCAAAAAGCATAAAAAAACGCGAATAGAACTTATCTATTCGCGTTTTGATAGAGCGAAATTAACTTAGATTACTTCGCGTCAGGCTTCTTCATATACTTAAAGAAGTCGCTATCTGGTTTAAGCAGCAAGACATCATCTTTACCAGAGAATGTATCTGTATAAGCTTTCAAACTACGCGTAAAAGAATAGAACTCTGGGTCCTTATTGAAGGCTTCAGCATAGGTGTTTGCAGCAATGGCATCACCTTCACCACGTATTTCTTCCGACTTACGATAAGCATCAGCTTCCAGTACAATCTTTTGACGATCGGCGTTTGCCTTAATACCTTCTGCTAGCTCCTTACCCTGCGAACGAGTTTCTCTTGCTTCCCGCTCACGCTCAGTCGCCATACGACGGTATACGTTTTTACTCAAATCTTCAGGCAGGTCAATTCCTTTCACACGCACGTCGACCACTTGAATACCAAACTCACTAACCGTTTGCTCATTTAGCTTCTTGGTAATGATACTCATCAACTGATCACGCTCACCCGATACCACCTCAGTTAAGCTGCGAGATGCAAATTCGTCTCGTAAGCCTTTGTTGGTTGAGTTCGCCAACAAGGTCGTGGCTTGCCAACGATTACCCGCTGTTGCCTTGTAATAAGCTTTAACATCGACAATCTTCNACTTAATGAAAGAGTCAACGAT
>NZ_LWGA01001258.1:0-2194 GCF_001635235.1 Oleiphilus sp. HI0117
CATTAACTCGTGAATATGCATAAAACGGTTTTCAAATACTGTTTCTGTAATTGAACCTGTGCCTTCTGCTACGCAATTCATCGATGCAAACTGTGCCTGCATATCAGTTGGAAACCCGGGATAAGGTGCAGTTTTCACTGATACAGCTTTAGGGCGCTTACCCTTCATATCCAGCTCAATCCAGTCTTTCCCTGTGGTAATGTGTGCCCCGGCTTCCTTAAGCTTGACCAGAACTGCTTCCAACAAATCAGCACGTGTGTCTTTAAGCTTTACGCGGCCACAGGTCGCAGCGGCAGCACAAAGGTAAGTACCTGTTTCAATACGATCTGGCAGCACGTCATAATGACAACCTTTTAAGGATGCAACGCCATTAATTTCAATCGTTGCGGTACCGTGACCTTTAACATCAGCTCCCATCGCATTCAGACACTCACCCAAGTCAACGACTTCAGGTTCTCGTGCAGCGTTATTCAGGATGGTTTTACCCTCAGCCAAAGCGGCAGCCATCATCAGGTTTTCAGTACCCGTTACAGTTACCGTATCAAGAAAGATGTTTGCACCTTTAAGCCGACCATTGCTAGAAGCTCTAATATAGCCATCTTCGACCTGTATATCGGCCCCCATTGCTTCGAGACCGCGCAGGTGCAAGTCCACTGGTCGACTTCCTATCGCACAACCTCCAGGCAAAGATACTTCCGCCCGACCGAAATGAGCAAGCAAAGGACCAAGTACCAAAATAGACGCTCGCATGGTTTTAACCAGCTCATAAGGAGCAGTTAGTTCTTTAATAGTTGACGCATTTATCTCGACACTCATTTTTTCGTCGATCATCAACTCAACCCCCATGCGTCCCATCAACTCAATCATCGTCGTGACGTCGTGTAAATGAGGAAGATTGCCAACAGTAACGGGTTCATCAGCCAACAAAGCTGCAGCCAGAATGGGCAAAGCTGCATTCTTAGCGCCAGAGATACGAATATCACCGTCAAGCTTTACACCACCACCAATTAATAACTTATCCACGATAAGCATCCTTCTATGTATTTGTTAAATTTGTCTACTGAGATATGCCTAAACAAAAGACTAAGCTTTTTCAGCCCACTCTTGGGGAGTATAGGTTTTGATGATGACCGCGTGTATCGTCCCATCAATTATATATTTATTAAGGCATGCGTAGATTAGCTGCTGTTTTTTTACGGGGCTTAGGCCAGCGAAGACCTCGCCTATCGCTGTAACCTGGTAGTGATAACCGTCAGACTCTACCCTTACTTCGACATCGTCCATTTGATCAAGAATTAGCTTTTCAACTTCTGATGCTTGCATACTCGCCCACTACCCAGTTAATTAATGATTGAAAAATAATAATATCGCTACACATGACAAAAAGGCATGCGTAAAAAGGCGGTATCATACAGGAATCGCAGAAGGGACTAAAGCCGCTTTATTACAAAGCATGCAAGAATAACGAGCAATATAGCCTTAATAAAAGACCAAGCTCTAGACACTAATTAGAGAGCAAAAGGCTAAGCAGATCCACCAGAGAGCTATTCAGCGCCCGCCAAGATCGATTCAACACCACCAACGCGCGCCATATTAAACAAATATTCAGGAAGATTGACATAAGATAATACGCAAGAGTGCTTGTTAGCGGCACGTAAACCACTCAGCAGAATGGCCACGACAATACTACTGACACTCTCTACGCCAGATACATCAATTTTAACAGACTTGTGTTCCGAGGAAGACTCCTGAACAAAGCTCAGAAGCAATGATTTTGCCTCACGAGCCTCACGCTCTGATAACGAACCAGCAAGTGATGCTTCAAGCATATCGCCCTGACTACCTTCCTTGCGTGAAATAGATATCACCTTAGGCACCCTCGGCTACAGAAGCCGTTTCTGGCTTAGTAATGATAATATCAGTACCGTCAGGTTTCTTAATATCTAGGTCGACACTCCACCCATCAATAACTAAGTCGAGGTCGCCTTTGCTTTTCCTATATTGAAGAGCAAAACGATCCCTGAAGGCCAAACCAACGTTGACACCGAAAACAATTACGTTTTCCATCAGCCACTGATTTTCTTTATTTAAATACATCGAATAAGCAACCGGCAGCACAGTGCCATTATCTGTTATCACTTGCATATCAACCACAGCTTTCTTATCACTACGGCTATTAAGCTTGGCTTTTGTT
>NZ_LWGA01001259.1:0-3697 GCF_001635235.1 Oleiphilus sp. HI0117
TGGCTTGCGTATCGGTACGCCAGCGGTAACCCGTCGTGGCTTTAAGGCTGCCGAGTGTCAGCAACTAGCGGGCTGGATGTGTGACGTAATTGACGCTTTGGTTAAAGATGCTGAAGATACGAATGCTATTGAAAGTGTTAAGAAGGACGTTATCGACCTTTGTGCTCGCTTCCCAGTATACGCATAAATAGTTAACCCGGTGCGGTGATGAGGCGTTTCCTCATTTCTGCACCTTTGGCCTGCCAGCTGTTAGTGGTTTAGTTGGCTTGCTGCTCTGAATTGGCCTTTCTTCTGAATCAAAAGGTTTTTTGATGCATTGTCCTTTCTGTAGTGCGACGGATACAAAAGTTATCGACTCTCGACTGGTTGCCGATGGCGGCCAGGTTCGCCGTCGCCGTGAATGCCTGTCTTGTAAAGAACGCTTTACTACCTTTGAAACTGCTGAGCTGGTGATGCCGAGAGTGGTTAAGCAGGATGGCACTCGTCAACCTTTTGATGAGGACAAGCTCAACAGAGGCTTCACCAAGGCTTTGGAAAAGCGCCCCGTCAGTATTGAGGCGATTGAAAGCGCGATCAATAACATTAAGGCCCGATTGAGAGCAACAGGCGAGAGAGAGCTAAAAGCGATTGCTATTGGTGAAGAAGTGATGAAAGAGCTGCGTCGCCTGGATGAGGTGGCTTATGTTCGTTTTGCCTCTGTCTATCGTAGTTTCCAGGATATCAATGAATTTAAGGAAGAAGTTGATCGGCTAGCTCGTTCTGAGAATACCAAAAATGACGCTTAGTGCTTTCTCAATAGATGACGCTCACTATATGGCTGAAGCTTTGCGCTTGGCCAATAAAGGGGTGTATACAACCCAGCCAAACCCACGGGTAGGTTGTGTCTTGGTGAGGGGCGGTCAAATTGTGGGGCGTGGTTGGCATAAGAAGGCCGGAACAGGGCATGCAGAGGTAAACGCCCTCGCTGAAGCGGGAGGACTCGCGCAAGGTTCGACAGCTTACGTTACTTTGGAACCCTGCAGCCACTTTGGTCGAACACCTCCCTGTGCTAAAGCCTTAATTGATGCTCAAGTATCTGAGGTGGTTGCTGCGATGCTGGATCCGAATCCTGAGGTGTCAGGTCGAGGCTTTAAACTTCTGGAGGATGCGGGAATAAAAGTACGCTATGGCTTGATGGAAGCTGAGGCGCGGGCACTTAATCAAGGCTTTATTAAGCGAATGGAAACTGGTTTGCCTTATCTTCGGATTAAAATGGCGACCAGTGTTGATGGTCGTACCGCCATGGAGTCCGGGGAAAGTCAGTGGATAACTGGCCCGGCTGCACGTTCTGACGTACAGCGTTTGCGTGCCCGAAGCTCTGCTATTATTAGTGGCATTGGTACCATTCTTCATGATGATGCAGCCCTAACGGTTAGAGCTAGTGAACTGGGTCTTGATCCTGAATGGTCCCGAGAAATTGAAAAAATTCAGCCTTTGCGTGTCATTCTTGATCGTCAGGCTCGCTTGCCTAAGACTGCTCGACTATTAGAACAGGAAACGCCTATATTGTGGTGTGTTTCAGAGGCCAGTGAGCTAAGCCAGGAAGCGCAGGAGGTGTCTCAGCTTGGTTTTGTTGATGTGCTTCGCTTGTCTTCTGCATCAAGTTCAAATGATGCGCATAGTGAGCTGCAAGAAGTGATGTCCAAATTAGCTGAGCTTCAGTGCAATGAGGTGTTACTAGAGGCTGGAGCCTTGTTAGCGGGAAGCATTATTGAACAGGGTTTGTGGGACGAACTCTTGGTTTACATGGCGCCAAAATTATTAGGAAGTAAAGCTCGACCGCTTGCTGAACTTGGTTTAGATAAAATGTCTGAGAGTATTGATCTGGACTTAAAAGACTTGAGGCTGGTTGGTCAGGACATTCGAATGATTTATATGCCGGCTGAAGTGTCAGGCTCTCGCTAGCGTAAAGGATTGGATAAGCGATGTTTACAGGAATTATTGAAGCGCTTGGTGTGATCGAGCGATCAGAATCAAAAGGGCGAGACCTTGTTTTAACTATTTCGACAGGCAATTTGGATCTGTCGGACGTAAAGCTAGGCGATAGTATTGCGGTAAATGGCGTATGCTTAACGGTAGTAACTTTGAACTCAAAAGGGTTTACTGCAGACGTATCGGCAGAGTCCTTGGTGCATACTAATCTCAAAGAGTTTCAAGCGGGTACGAAGGTTAATTTAGAGAAAGCGCTGACTTTATCGACACGTTTAGGTGGCCATTTGGTAAGTGGTCATGTTGATGGTGTGGGTCAAGTGCTTGCCAGAAAGCAGGATGGACGCTCGATTCGTTTTGATATTCGTAGTCCAGAAGAAATTCGCCGCTATATTGCAAACAAAGGCTCGGTAACGGTTGATGGGGTTAGCCTCACGGTAACCGGGCTGTTAGCAGAAGGCTTTTCGCTGAATATTGTGCCACACACGGCAGGCGAAACGACTATCGACGCTTATCAGGTTGGCCAATCAGTTCATATAGAGGTTGATTTGATGGCTCGTTATGCTGAGCGCCTATTACAGGTAGGCTCTTCTGATGTCACTGAACAGAAAACGGAAGGCAACTTGGATAAGGCCTTTCTGGCACAAAATGGTTTTTTAAGATAAACCTTTTACACTGTATTAAATAATAGGCAGCGTTTCACCTTCGATATCGCTGCCTTTTAAGATGAATAACACTGGGGAGGCTCAATGGAGCTCAACACCGTAGAAGAATTAGTTGAAGATATCCGTCAAGGCAAAATGGTTATATTGATGGATGATGAAGATCGTGAGAACGAGGGCGATCTAGTGATTGCGGCTGAACAGGTTCGTCCGGAAGATATTAACTTTATGGCGACACATGCGAGAGGCTTGATCTGTATGACGATGTCGGCAGAGCGGGCAGACTTCTTCGGCTTACCGCCGATGGCTCACGCAAACAATGCTCAGTTTTCAACTAACTTTACTGTGTCTATTGAAGCGGCTTCGGGTGTGACAACAGGTATTTCAGCGGCTGATCGTGCGCACACTATTCGTACAGCTGTAGGACGTAACACTAAGCCAAGTGAAATTGTTCAGCCTGGCCATGTGTTTCCAATTGTGGCGCAGCCTGGTGGTGTATTAAGCCGAGCAGGGCATACTGAAGCAGGTTGCGATCTGGCTCGTATGGCAGGTTTTGAGGCGGCTTCAGTTATAGTCGAAATTATGAATGAAGACGGTACTATGGCTCGTCGTCCTGATCTTGAAGTCTTCGCAAAAGAGCATGATTTGAAGATTGGCACAATCGCCGACATGATTCACTATCGGGCGTTGAATGAGCAGACCGTTGTTAAGCAAGAAGAGAATCAGGTTGAGACCGAGCATGGCACATTTGATCTGATTACTTATAAAGATACCTTGCAAGGTCATGTTCACATGGCGTTTGTAAGAGGTGATTTATCAAAGGTGGATGCGCCGGTTATTCGGGTTCAGTCTCCTGATATCCTGCGTGATAGTTTAGGTGTTAAAGTGCCAGGATCGCAGAGTTGGTCTATGCAGCATTCGTTAGAGCGAATCAATGAAGAAGGCGCTGGCGCCTTAGTAGTTTTAGGTGGCCCGGCTGTTGACTTGGAAGAACGCTTGGCAGGATTTTTTGTGAACAAGCCAGCACCTTCGCAGACAGGAACGGGGGCGTATTTGACAGTGGGCAC
>NZ_LWGA01001260.1:0-1585 GCF_001635235.1 Oleiphilus sp. HI0117
AAGTACTGCCAATCTACTGATGCGGATGAAAAGTGGAAAAAGGGGTCAAGAATCAAACGTGGCATGTCACTGTTTTGACTGTTTAGCTTTGCATAGATATCAGATAATGAGACGGTGATATTAAGAGGTAGTAAACAGGTTATATAAGCGACCGCTATATAGATAAACCGGATTCCAGATATGTTTTGCAATGCCGCATTATCTGATTTTTGCTCTATACCAAGTAAGCTAGAAGGTGAAAAGTGAAAGTGCTTTAGTGCAATATAGGCGACAAAATAGCCCGTGATAAAACCTGAAGTATTTGATATTACGTCTGAAATATCGGAATAGCGCCCAATAAATGCTTGCGTTATTTCAACTAGTGTACTGACTAAAAAACCAACAAACAGATAGGGGCTCATTAATCTAGGAGAGGATTTACTCGCTATATATAGGGAACAAAGAAAGCCCAATGGCATATACAGCAGTATGTTCGTAGCAACATCTCTTAGGTTGTGAAAATTAAAAGAAAATGCACTCCCTTTTTCGAGTAGGGTCTGGATTGCACTTTCTGTGCTGGGTGCCTTTCCTGTTAGGTAAAAGCTTGCCGCTAGAATAAATAGTAAATATAGAAGTAGAAGAAGCCCAAAGCTTAGTCGTGTTATATTTGGGCTTGTTTGTAACGGCATTTGAGTTTCCCTATTTCTGTTAAGAGTAAATAATAGCTTTAGACTTTACCACTCAATAGCTTGGCGGCCACTTTGAATAGGAATACTTTTATGGCGTCACTGATCTTTTTGTCACCGGATATAGGGCTTAGCTTGATTCCCAGTCTCCTCTTAACTAATTCATTAAAGCGCAAGGCTAAGCCTTTCTTCTGAGTTTCTTTCGTGTTGAAGATAATTGATACTGAGGCTGAAACTTCATCGCATGTTTTTACCCAGTGTGGTGCTAAATAGGGAATATGAGCGCCTTCACCTGGCTTAATAAAAGTTTTTGTTGAGGTGTTAACAAATTCGTCCCGTAAGCTTGGTGCTACTTTATGGGTTTTGGCTACAAATGTTTCCAGTTCATCATCACTAATTTGTTCTTTATCCCAGGGTTCCCACGTATAGACTTCTTTAGTGCCCGTAAGTTGCATAAGGAAAGTGCTATACCGGTCGATGTGATAAGGCGTTGTGCCATTTGGTGACGTGATAAATAGATAGAGTGTTGAGTCAGTAATTTCTGTACCTAGTTCTTGGGCAAGTTGTTCAAGGTCGTTCTTTAGCCCTGTAAATAGCTCTTTATATTGTTCGTCAATTTCAGGACTTCTAACCATCACAAAAGAGTCTGAAGTCGCCAGATTTTCCAGTGCGTGCTCTAATGAGCATTCTATTTTATGTTCTTTATGAGCTGTATCAAGATTTGCATTGATGTCGACTTTACTAGAGCTGGCATACACGTGCTCCGGGGGAAGTCTGAGGACTAACTCAGATAGACTATCAAGTGATGCTAGAGGTGTCTCCACTACAGACTGGTTAAATTTGAATGACCTTTTGTTGAAGTCGGAGAACTGCTGTTCTTGATCTAGTTTTATGTATTTATACATTTTGCATTCCTTTTT
>NZ_LWGA01001261.1:0-2593 GCF_001635235.1 Oleiphilus sp. HI0117
ACGCGCTGGAAGTCAGCACCGTCACGTACTAGCGCAGCAAAGCCACCGAAGTATGGGAACAAGATACGGTTAACTAGGAAACCTGGGCAGTCGTTAACAACAACAGGCGTCTTACCCATTGCTTTAGCGTAAGCAACTGTCGTAGCGATTGTTTCTTCGCTAGTTTTCTCGCCACGGATAACCTCAACAAGAGGCATCATGTGTACAGGGTTGAAGAAGTGCATACCACAGAAGTTTTCTGGGCGCTTCAAGTTCTTAGCTAGCAAATCAATAGAGATTGTTGAAGTGTTTGAAGTCAAAATTGTATCTTCAGATACTTGATCTTCTACTTCACAAAGAACGATGTCTTTAACCTTAGGATTCTCAACAACCGCTTCAACAACCAAGTCTACGTCACCGAAGTCACCATAGCTTAGTGCTGGATCGATAGAGTTCAGAACTTCAGCCATTTTCTCAGCTTTCATCTTACCTTTGCTTACGCGCTTAGTAAGAAGCTTGCTTGCTTCGCTCAAACCTAGATCGATACCTGCTTGCGCGATATCTTTCATGATGATTGGCGTACCTTTTAGAGCAGACTGGTAAGCGATACCGCCACCCATGATACCTGCACCAAGAACCGCAGCTTTCTTAACTTCAGATGCTTTTGGCTCAAGCGCTTTTGCTTGTGCTTTAAGTGCCTGGTCATTCAAGAACAAACCAATCAAAGAAGCTGATACTGAAGTCTTAGCCATCTTAGCAAAGCCTTTCGCTTCAACTTCGATTGCCTTGTCTCGCGCCATACCCGAATGCTTCTGCATCGCTTTAATCGCTTCAACAGGTGCAGGATAGTTAGGACCAGCTTGACCAGCAACGAAACCTTTAGCAGTTTCGAAAGTCATCATGCTTTCCATTGGGTTCAGCTTAAGCTTAGAAGTCTTCTCTTCACGACGAGCTTTATAGTCTAGCTTGCCAGCAACTGCTTGCTTAACAAGATCGATTGCTGCAGCTTCTAGCTTATCAGCATCAACAACCGCATCTACTGCACCAAACTTAAGTGCATCAGGTGCTTTGTATTCTTTCGTGCCTGCGATCCATTCGATTGCATTATCTGCACCGATTAGACGTGGTAGACGTACCGTACCACCAAAACCTGGGAAGATACCCAGCTTAACTTCAGGTAGACCGACTTTAGCCGTTGGCGACATAACACGATAGTCCGTAGACAGACACATCTCGAAACCGCCACCCAACGCAATACCGTTGATAGCAGTTACAGATGGAAACGGAAGATCTTCAATTGCACTAAATACAGCGTTGGCCTGCAAGTTGTTTGCGATAAGCTCTTCTTCAGAACCAGCAAACAAGTCAGTAAATTCTGTGATATCTGCGCCAACGATAAAGCAATCTTTTGAACTTGTAACAATCAAGCCCTTAATGCCGTTTGCGTTCTTTAAGCTTTCCGCTGCTGCGCCAAGCTCTTCAATAGTAAGTCGGTTAAACTTATTGACTGACTCGCCCTCTAAATCGAAATTTAGCTGTGCGATTCCGCCTTCAATCTCTTTAACCGTGATGGCTTTACCTTCGTAAATCATCAACTGTTCTCCAAGTTAATTATCCGTGCTGGTCTACCTACGTCCTCTGAAAGGTCGAGGCTCCAACAAAGTTTTTTTGGGCCCGCATATTTCGCGGGAATTTTCGAAATTCATACGCTCGTTTGAATTGCGTGTGCGAACCATGTAAAAAAATCCATCATTTGTCAATTATTATTGACATAAGTAAACAATTCTTTTCTAGATTTTCCAACAGAACAATCACCTATCCATTTGTTTTATAGGTTTTTTTAAAATTATGCCTTTTTAACGAATTTATTATTCCACCAAAGAACAAATTCAATACAAAGCTGACTAACATATATTCTTGAGTCTTCAGAGCGTCGATAGAATTACCGAAAGCAGACAAAATCATGCGCAAAACAAAATAATTACAATCACTATGAACTTCATTCGCCAAACGCTTGTATGTTAAGCATTAAATACTACACTGAACTAAATATCTCGTTAGAAATAAAAACATGGAGTCGCAATTAATGTATTTCAAGAACATCACTTTTAACCGCCTAAGCGCTGTTATTCCATTTATTTTCGTATTGTTGTTCACATCAACACAAAGCCATGCGGCCGAGAATTCGTCAAAATCAGTCCTGGAAAACATCTACCAAAGCCAGATCAACTCTTATTATTCTATTAATGGCTTTTATAACTTCAGTGCAAACCAAGGTGCTCAAAAAGACCTGGAAGATATCAATGCCTCGCTCACAACAATGGCCGAGCTTTTTAACGCAATTCAAGGTGAAACAGATTCGGGTGAGACCTCGGAACAGTTTGAAGCAGTCGCCGCTGCATGGAAAGCCTACCAAAAAGTACTCAAGCAGAACGTACGTGAAGTTGAGAAGACAGGCTACCCTGACCTTCGCTTAGCGGGCGACATGGCGACCAATAACATTGCACTCAATGCAGCATTAAGCGGCCTTTATGATGCTATTCAAGCAGGCGCGAGTATAAAGCCAAGTAAGACAACCCAGCTAAGCCGTGATACAGCAACTAACCTTGCCCTA
>NZ_LWGA01001262.1:0-2157 GCF_001635235.1 Oleiphilus sp. HI0117
AGCGGATGTCATGGCCGATCATCGCATCGACCGCGACAACGCTGGCTGTTTTTCTTCCCTTGATTGCTTGGCCGGGTGTTGTCGGCGAATTCATGAAGTTCTTACCCATTACGGTGATGATTTGTTTGATGGCATCGCTTGTTATGGCTCTGGTATTTTTGCCCGTTTTAGGCTCATGGTTAGGAGGGCAAACTAAGGCTAAAGGGAAGTTAGTAGACGAGTATGAACGTGATGGAGGTCATCCGCATACAATAAGCTCATTGAATGAAGAAGCCGGTGTGATGAAACGGGCCTATGTTTCAAGCTTGAGTGCCTTGCTGAAGAGACCGGGCTTAACATTTATCGGTGCACTGGGCGTCATAGTCTTCAGTTATGTCGCCTATGGGGCTTTCGGAAAGGGTGTAGAGTTCTTTCCAGATGTCGAACCGGATAGCGCGCAGGTTCTTATTCACGCTAGAGGTGACTTATCGATACATGAAAAAGATGCCTTGTTAAAACAGGTTGAACGTCGGTTTTTAAGTCTGATTGAAGGCAAAAACGAGCTTGAATCAATTTATGCCCGTTCTTTCAATCAAGCTCAGAATGCAATGGCCGAGGATGTGATCGGTTCAATTCAGTTTCAATTTGTTGATTGGGATAAGCGGCGTGTAGCGTCAGAAATTCTCACAGAAATGGAGGCGATGACCGCTGATATTTCAGGTGTAAAGTTGGAGTTTCGCAAAGCAGAGAATGGCCCTTCTGGCGGTAAACCGATCAAGTTGCAGGTTAGTGCAATCTACCCTGAGCACACTGAGCAAGCGGTTGAGCTTATCCTCTCAAAGATGGAAGCCCTCGAAGGTTTTAAAGATATTGAGGATGATCGAGCGCTACCGGGTATCGAATGGCGACTAGATGTAGATAGAGAGGCCGCAGCACGTTTTGGTGCCGATATCGCTTTGATCGGTAGCGCCATTCAAATGATTACGAACGGCTATCGCGTTGCCGACTTTAGACCGGACGATACGATAGAGGAAGTCGATATTAGTATTCGCTTCCCTGAACAGTTCAGAAACCTCAATCAGTTTGATAATTTCAGAATCCAAACCTCAAAAGGCATGGTGCCCATTAGTAACTTTGTGTCGCTGAATCCTGCGCCGAAGAATGGCACGATAAAACGGGTTGACGGTAAACGGGCTATTACGATTCAGTCAGATGTTCTTGAAGGACTGCTACCTAGCGAGCGCCTACAAGCTCTGCAAGCTGAGTTCGATCTGTCAGAATTTAAGCCAGATGTACGCATCGCCGTAAAAGGGGAAGAACAGGATCAGAAGGAAACAGCAGAATTCCTCGGTACGGCTTTTATGACGGCAATCTTTCTAATGCTTTTGATTCTCGTCATACAGTTCAACAGCTTTTATCAGAGTATTTTAGTATTGAGTGCGATTGTCTTTTCAACCGCGGGGGTTTTACTGGGCCTGCTGATCACAGCTCAGCCTTTCGGTATCGTGATGGTCGGCTTGGGTATCATTGCCTTGGCAGGTATCGTTGTGAACAATAATATTGTATTGATTGATACCTATAACTCGTATATCAACAATGGAGTTAGCCCTTATCAGGCGGCTTTGATGACGGGTGAGATTCGTATGCGACCCGTGTTATTGACTGCAGGAACCACTGTTCTTGGTTTGATACCGATGGTCTTATCGATGAATATCGACTTTATCAATCGCGACGTAGCTTTTGGTGCACCTTCTACACAGTGGTGGACTCAGTTATCTAGTGCCATTGCTGGTGGATTGGCGTTTGCCACAGTCCTCACCTTGTTTCTAACACCGGCTTTACTGGTACTTGGTGCTAATACTCGCCAATGGATATCAAGCAAACAAAACGGTTCCTAATTGGTGTTTCTATTCAAGTGTCACCGAGCTAATGCTGGTTTTAACCTTTTCGCCTGTTTTTAAGTGATAAACAACTTTGGCAGGATAGTAGGGGCTGCGTTTTTGCGCCGGAATCGTTTCGTTAATTGACCATTCTTCAATCTTAATTACTTTTCCATTTGCGTCAATTAGCTGCGTGCGCAACTGTAGAGCGCCAATGTTCAGTGGACTATGGTTTTCTATTGTCACCAATAAAGGCCCTTTAGGGTCTTGAACATGCTTGGCCTTTAAGTATTTTTCC
>NZ_LWGA01001263.1:0-5083 GCF_001635235.1 Oleiphilus sp. HI0117
ATTGGCTCAGTACAGAGAAATAGCGCTGAACAAAATTAATGAGCTACCAGACGAAGTATCCAGAAAACTATTTAAGCTCTCTGACAGTCATGATCTCAATTTTCATTTTGACCAATTAAATGCGAGTAGATGGTTCAAACCTCAACACATAAAGGCCAGTACATCCGGCACGGAGATTCATGAAAAATACCGGGTTGGCCAATGCAGTATTGTTGGTGGGGATTTCCCCTTACCACCCAAGATCTTCGTTGAAGGTGACCAACTGTATGTTCTTTCTGACACGCATATTTGGAGACTCTATGCCGATTCATTTGGGGCGACACTCATTCCCAGCGAGAATCTACAACTTGAAGATCTAAAACAAATAGATCAACAGATAAGTTACAACCCAAAACTCATATCGCTCGGCCGTTTCAGCGACCTTACAGATATCAATTCGGTCGCACAACTTGACGATACACTCGTATTTACCTCGCCGGAGACTTTCTCAGTCATCATTACTGAGTGTTCGGGATCTGCGGTCTTGAATACAAGTAAAGGTCGCTCATCATGATAACCGACGAGTCGCTTTTAGAGCGTTGGCAGTCATCCTGGAGTGAAGCGCTTGCTTTGTGGAGTCGCTATACACAATTAAGAAACCCACTTTTATGTGAGACGCATCTAGAAGCTTCAAAACAGGGCTTATCTGGTAGCTTTGCCATGATCCGTTTGAATGATCAGGCTGTCGTAGTTGATTTAGAAGCGATCACCAAATACAAGCTTCAAGACTATGCAGTTGAAGTGCTTGCTCACGAGATTGGTCACCATATTCTTTCGCCAGCAACACTCACAGATCATGCCCGTATGATAGCGAGAATCCATGTCTGCCTTCCTACGTTAGAGAACCAGGCAGGTATGGTCGCCAACCTGTATTCAGACCTACTAATTAACAACCATCTCCAGCGTCAGTTTGGCCTCAGAATGGACGAGGTCTACAAGCGAATAGATCAAGGGGGATCGAATAGCCGAGTATGGCATCTTTACATGCGTATCTATGAGCATCTATGGCAGCTTAAATCGGGCTCTCTAGGAGGGCAGTCGGATTCTGATGCCATGGAGGGAGATGCATGGTTGGGTGCGAGAATTATAAAGGTCTATGCAGAGGATTGGCTTAAGGGGGCGTCTAGATTTGCGTCCCTCTTATTGCCTTACTTGGCTGAAGAAAAAAATACGGCAGATCAGATAGCCAAGTTAATGGATACAAAACATGCTGGAGCCGGGCAGTTTCCTTCCGGCTTGATCAATAAGGATCAGGGTGAAATGGATAATATTCACCCATCAATGGATCCAGATTTGATCGGCGATGCGAGCGCAAATGAGGCAGGAGCAAGGGAATCTAACCTAGGTGAAAGCTCACAATCAGATGGCAATGGCCAGTATCGTGAACCATTCGAGTATGGGGAAATTTTAAAATCCGCAGGTATCGACCTATCAGATCATCAAATCGCAGTGCGTTATTACCGTGAGCGCTCAATACCACATCTGGTTTCGTTTCCATCAAAGAGGCAGCTCGTGAAAACCGAACTTATTCCGGAAGGAACAACTCTTTGGGAACCGGGGGAGCCAATTGAAGATGTGGACTGGTTTAGCTCAATGTCCATGAGTCACAAGGTGATACCGGGTGTTACCACCGTTAAGCGAGAATGGGGATTTGACGAGGGTGCAGAGCCAGAGGTAGAACCTTGCGATTTAGATTTATATGTAGATTGCTCTGGCTCAATGCCAAACCCACAACAAAATACGTCATACACGACGATTGCTGGCGCTATTCTATGCTTGTCAGCACTGAGAGCCGGCGCTGCAGTTCAAGTCACTTTATGGAGTGGCGCAAGGCAGTTCAAAACCACCAATGGCTTTGTAAGGAACGAAGAGTTAATTCTCAATGTTTTGACTGACTACTTGGGCGGCGCAACAGCATTCCCGATACATATTCTAAGAAAGACCCACATAGAGAAACCAAGGACTAGAAACTCCCATATTGTGATTTTGTCGGATGATGGCGTCACAACACTTTTTGACACGGATGAAAAAGGTAACTCAGGCTGGGGTATATCTAAGCAGGCATTAGAGAATGCAAAGGGCGGCGGTACGATGGTGTTAAATTTACACTGGGATTATCCCTTGCCACCTAACAATAAATGGATGGCGGACCATGATGCCGCTTTAAAGCAAGCCGAGGCTCAACAAGGTTGGGATATATTCCCGGTGACGTCTTGGGAAGCGATGACTGATTTTGCTCGGGCATTTAGCAGAAAACACTATGAGGGAGCAGAATAATGACTCAACTCATAACTCGTAGCAATGGTAGTGCCGAAGGCCCCGATATCAACGTATTGCACCATCGGCTAACCGAGTTCCCTAAAGAATTGTTAAACCCTCAATTACCACCTTACTTTTATGCTCTAGTTCATGATGCTCTATATGATTTAAGCACCTCAGTGCGAGCATCAGAACTCACTCGTTTTAAACGGCCTTATGAGCAATGTGATTGGTATCGCGCAACGATGTTGATCGCGTATTTTTTAATGGATAACAGCTTTAAGGGCTTTAGGTTTGAACTGGCTCTTCTGTTGGATGCCTTTGAAAACACAGCTAAAGAACTGGCCCAAGCTGGAACCAACAAGGTATACATCAATGATGTTGATAGAAGAGAAGAGTTTATTCGAGTTGTACTGTCTTCCATAAACCTGCGACCAAAAGGAGAGACAAACAACCAAGCTGAAGATAGATTACAAGCGGTTAGCTCGCTGGAAAGAATGAAGGTTCTCAAAGCCGCGAAAGTAGCAGAGCAAAGAGCTCACGATCTTCGAGTTGCTTTAGCTAAACAAAAAGCCAAAGAAGCGGCTGACAAGATGACACGGGAATAATCATGCAAGCAGCGCCCTGGAATGATTATGAGCGTATGCCAAATTTAGACGAGTCTGGAAGTGCTCGTCTTAAGCACTTGGTTGATCAGCCTCATGCGCCAATATTCAGGAATCAATCAGGTCATCATCTGGCTCAACATGAGCTAGACGAATTAGGTCATTTTACCCGTGAAGAAACCAATCTTAATGCTTCAGCCTGCGCCGGCGAAAATAAATGGATCGATCCTTTTCTAGGAAAATGCCTTGAGAGTGTTCCTTTCTATAAACATTACGATAAAAGCGTCCAAAGATTCGAAGACTATCCAACAATTGATCGTTCAGATTTGGTAATCCCCCCTAAAAATAATTGAAGTCAAAAGTAGAATTTTCTCGTAACATTTACGCAGGAGATTCTGCATGAAAAAATCAAAATACACCGATAGCCAGATTATGGCGATTCTTAAACAAGCCGAAGCCGGCACGCCGGTACCAGAGCTTTGCCGTGAATATGGCATGAGTTCAGCTAGCTTTTATAAATGGCGTGCAAAATATGGTGGTATGGATGCATCGATGATGTCTCGCTTAAAAGAGCTTGAAGAAGAAAACCGTCGATTAAAAAAGATGTATGCAGAGGAACGACTGAAGGCTGAAATTGTTCAGGAAGCGCTACAAAAAAAGTGGTGAAGCCATCTCGGCTCAAGGAGGTGGCCCAGAATGCGGTGGCGAATCGGTCTATCAGTATACGATTAGCATGCTCTGCCGTCGGTATCAGCGAAACGTGTTATCGCTATCAATCTAAGTTGAACGCTGAGAATGAGGAAATTGCCAATTGGTTGATTAAATTGACTGAGCAAGATTCTGACTGGGGCTTTGGTTTATGCTTTGATTACCTTCGCAATGTGAAGCGATTTACCTGGAATCATAAGCGTGTGTATCGAATTTATTGCGAGTTAGCACTGAACCTTAGGATCAAACCGAGAAGGCGCCTCAAGCGACATAAACCAGAGCCATTGAAAGAACCGATTCGAGCCAACCAAATTTGGTCTATGGATTTTATGCATGATCAATTGGCCGATGGACGTAAATTTCGTCTGTTTAATGTGATTGATGATTATCGACGTGAAGGCATTGCGATTGAAGCAGGCTTCTCTTTGCCTACGATGAGAGTCACTCGTGTACTCAACCAGTTGCTTGAATGGCGTTCCAAGCCGATAGCTATTCGATGCGATAATGGGCCTGAGTTTATCAGTCATGAGTTTGTCTCATGGGCAAAGAATCATGATATTCGGATTGAATATATTCAGCCTGGCAAGCCACAACAGAATGCTTATATCGAACGCGCAAACAGGACCATTCGTTATAGCTGGCTCAGCAAACATCTTTTTGAAACGCTTGAAGAGGTCCAAGACTATGCAACAAACTGGTTATGGTTTTACAATCATGAAAGGCCACATAAAGCTAACGGAGGCAGGCCACCGTTAATGGCTGCATAACTTCTACTTTTAGCTTCGGTTAAAAATGGGAGGATTACCATTTGAGTGTAAGTATCACTGATTTTGTGCCTGATTGCGTATTCCGCGCGAACCTGATCGCTCGTTGCGATTCAAAGTGATCACCTGTTGCGACGGAACGTGATCACTCATTGCGATTCAAAATGACTCACTTTTAGCTGTTATCGCAAACGGTGATCGAGTAATCGCAACGACTGATCACCATCAATCACAAACTCCTTCCATGCATTGAAACTCAATTTGTCGAGCACGTTATTCTTAGCGCTTTTAAGCCGAGAGTACGATGCCAAACAAGAGATTAGCAATGCGACACATTAAAGATATTCTCCGCCTCAAACTCGAGGCAAAACTGAGTCATCGAAATATTGCCCGCAGCTTAGGAATCGGCGTAGGCACTGTTTCCACTTATGGAAAAAGAGCGGTTGATGTTGGGCTAACCTGGCCACTTCCAATAGAGATGACTGACAATGAACTAGAACGTTTATTATTCCCCGACGCCAAGATCAATACGCGCCATGGTCGGGTTATGCCTGATTGCGCTGCCATTCACCAAGAACTCAAGCGCAAAGGCGTTACCAAGCAATTGTTGTGGGAGGAATATAAGCAAATACATGGCGACGCGGGCTATCAGTATTCGCAATATTGCGGCTACTATCGTGAATGGCGTTCTAAGCAAAAGCGCTCCAT
>NZ_LWGA01001264.1:0-1912 GCF_001635235.1 Oleiphilus sp. HI0117
GCTCGCTTCTGGCTAGTCGCAATATTTCCTTTTCGGACTCAAGGTTGGGGTAGTCGATCTTTACGTGCATTAAAAAACGATCTAACTGCGCTTCGGGCAGGGGGTAGGTGCCTTCTTGTTCGATTGGGTTTTGCGTGGCCATTACTAAGAATAAACTATCAAGCGGGAAGGTTTGTTTGCCAACGCTTACTTGTCGCTCGGCCATTGCTTCTAGTAGTGCAGATTGAACTTTTGCGGGGGCACGGTTAATTTCGTCAGCTAGTATTAAATTATGAAATATTGGGCCTTTTTGAAATTCAAACTCTCCTTTCTCGGCACGATATATTTCTGTGCCGGTTACATCGGAAGGGAGTAGATCAGGTGTGAACTGGATGCGTTGAAAGTTGCCTTCAATTCGATCGGAAAGTTCTTTGATTGCCTTTGTTTTTGCAAGCCCGGGCGCGCCTTCAACTAGTAAGTGGCCATCTGCCAAAAGGGCAATTAGCAATCGCTCGACCAAATGTGCCTGGCCAAGAATTCGTTTGCTGAGAGCTGTATTTAATTGATCAAATGCTGCATGTGCGCTCATAGTGCAATAACCTAGATAATATTTCTAAAAAAATCGAAGATTAAACTTAATAGATAGATGATTAATAAGCAATTTCCTGTCAATGAACTATTATTCATTTAACTAATGTAAGTTGTGAGCTTTGTTGATTGAAATGGCGGAAAATAATAATGAAGGTTATTGATACCACAAGTAAGAAAAAATTCATTTCCCAGATTAAAGACTCTGTTAAGGATAAGTTAGGTGTCAAACAGGGAGCGTTGGTTACCCAGTTTGTCGACCAGCTTTTCGCAAGCACGTTTATAGAGGAATTCGAAGGCCGTAGAGTCTCGGATATGCTCGGCCTTGTTATGTCGGCATGGAAGTTTTCTTCATCGCACAAAGGTACAAAGGCGAAAATTGAGGTTTTTAACCCGAACCTTGAAGACCATAATTGGCAGTCACCCCATACTGTACTCGTGGTGCTTCAAGAAAACATGCCGTTTATTGTCGATTCGATCAGGCTAATCCTTTCTAATCGCATGGTCAAAATTCATAGTATTCAGTATGCAAATATCCGTTGCGAACGAGCAAAAAATGGTGATATTGAATCCCTTAAAAGTGGTGCCGCCGCAAAAGAATCAACCTGCAATGATGAAGCGCTTATATTTATCGAGATAGATCGGCATAGCGATTCAGCGTCTCAGAAGTCTTTGCTAAAGGCTATCAATGAAGTGATGTCAGACGTTTCAACGATGGTTGGCGACTATGAAAATATGCTTACCAAGAAACAGAGCTTGATAGAAAACCTAACCGAAAAGAATTATAAAACTATTGCGCCTGAAGACATTGAAGAGGGGCGCGAGTTTTTACGCTGGATGGGGGATGAACGCTTCATCTTCTTGGGTTGTGTAGATTATGACCTAAAGAAAGAGGGAAGAAGTGAAAGTTTCGACCTCGTTAAAGGAAGCGGCCTGGGGCTGGTTCATCGCTTTGTAGATTTTATCGAAAAGTCAGAACTGAACAAGTTGCCAAAAGCCTCTAAGCAACAAATTTTCGGTAGCAATTTGTTCTTTTTCTCAAAGGCTTCTCAGCGGTCCTCCGTTCATCGACCTGTTTATCCAGAGTGTGTTGGTGTAAAGCGTTTTGATAAAGATGGCAATTTAGCCGGTATCTGTTGTTTTATTGGCCTATACACCGCAAAAATGTATTCTGAATCGCCTGCAAACATTCCTTTGTTGCGGAATAAAATCAGCTACGTTTCTGAAAACTCGGGTTTAAATATACGGGACTATCGGGGCAAGGAGCTTCTGCAGTCTCTGATAGTTTTTCCACGGGAGGATCTGTTCCAGATTGATAAGGATGAGTTGCTCGACGTTATTATGG
>NZ_LWGA01001265.1:0-3631 GCF_001635235.1 Oleiphilus sp. HI0117
ATCTTGAGGAAGTACACCTAGAAAGCGCGATAGATTCAAGCAGCTGAAAAGCAAGTCACCAAACTCAGCTCGAATTTCAGGCCTTTTAAAAAGGTCTTCAGCCGTGCTTGTCTTACACTGCGCTTTCGCTTTTATGACTTCCTGCTTAAGCTCGTCCAGTTCTTCAGCTATTTTATCAAAAACTGGCTCTATTTCAGGCCAATCAAAGCCGTGCTTAGCTGCNCGCGCTTGAATATCCAAAGCCTGGTTCAGTACTCCATCTTTATTGGAAGCACCTTCTAGAATACTATCCTGAGCCTTTTTAACTTTCTCTGAAGACACCAAAGCTCCTTAGTTACGTTTTCTGCGAGCATCAATAATATTGGGTAATTGCTTGATCTTGGCTAGGGCTTGCCCAAGACTCGCCAAGCTCGACACATCCATTGCAATGGTAATGGTCGCAATATTTTCTTGTGGGTCAGAGTATGAATTCACGCCCGTTACATTGACCTTCTCGTTAGCTAGTACAATCGTTATATCCCGAAGCAGGCCTTCTCGGTCATAGGCTTGAATCTCAATACCCACACCATAGGCTGCATCGGCTTCATAGCCCCAGGAAACTTCTATAATACGATTTGGCTCCAAGTCTTCAAGCTGGAGCAAATTCATACAATCCTGTCGGTGTATCGAGACGCCTCGTCCAACTGTTATATAACCCGTAATTGGGTCTCCTGGCACAGGCTGGCAACACTTCGCCATAGTTGTTAGTAAGCGCCCAACGCCCTTGATCTTGATATCATCTCGCCCAGCACTATTCGCCGCTTTCTGCTGTGGTGCACCAAGACGAAGATCCAATTGCTGTTCTTTAGGCTGCAGAATTTTCTGAGCAACATTCGCTATATGCGTTGGCTTCACGTCTCCTGCACCAATCGCCGCAAATAGGTCATCCACCTTATTGAACTGAGTTTGTTCCACAAGTTCCGAGTAATGGATATCGCCAATAGACAAGCGCTTAAGCTCATCCTCCAGAAGTATTCGGCCATCAGTGATATTCTGAGATCGATTCTGTTGCTTAAACCAATGAACCAGCTTGGCTCGTGAGCGCGAGGTCTGAATATAGCCTAAACTCGGATTTAACCAGTCACGGCTCGGCGAAGCCTGGTTAGAGGTTAGAATATGAATCTGCTCGCCAGTTCGAAGCGGGTAAGTTAACGGCACGATACGACCATTTACTTTAGCACCACGACAAGCATGGCCCACCTCAGTATGAACACGGTAAGCAAAATCTACCGGCGTTGCGCCATTTGGCAAATCAACAACATGGCCATCAGGTGTAAATACGTAAATACGGTCTTCACCAACGTCTGAGCTTAGCTGGTTTGCAATTTCCGAGGCATCACCCACCTCCTCTTGCCATTCCAGTACTTGTCTAAGCCAGTTGATCTTTTCCTCATACCCTGAAGATCGACTTTTAACATCGGTACCTTTATAGCGCCAGTGAGCACAAACTCCCAGTTCGGCTTCCTCGTGCATTTCCCTCGTACGGATCTGCACTTCCATGACCTTTCCTTCTGGCCCAATGACAGCTGTGTGCAAAGAGCGATAGCCATTTTCTTTCGGGTTAGCAATATAGTCATCAAATTCGTAAGGAATATGCTTCCACAAGGAATGCACAACACCTAGTACCGAATAACAGTCTTGTACACTGGGCACCAGAATTCTAAAAGCTCGAATATCGTAAATTTCAGAAAAATCTAGATTCTTACGGCGCATTTTTCGCCAGATGCTATAGATGTGTTTACTTCGGCCAGCGACTTCGCCGCGGATGTGGGCATTCTCTAATTCAAGCTCAAGTTTTTCAGTCATTCTTTTTACAAAAGAATCCCGGTCAACTCGGCGCTCATCCAGCAATTTCGCTATCTTTTTATAGGCTGAAGTGTGTAAGTAGCGAAAAGACAGGTCTTCGAGCTCCCACTTGATATAGCCTATACCTAAGCGATGTGCCAAAGGCGCATAAATATCAAAGACTTCTCGTGCAACACGCTGACGTTTTTCGGAGTTCGCGTCTTTAACCGCTCGAATTGCGCAAGTTCGCTCTGCCAACTTGATGAGTACGACGCGCACATCATCAATCATGGTCACAAGCATTTTCCGGACGTTATCAATCTGCCCTTGAGTCTGACCTAAAACCATACCTTTAAATGGACGATGTGTTGCAGAGATCGCTGCCATTCGCGCAACACCTTCGATCAACTTGGCAGTTTCTCCGCCAAATTTTTTCGATACTTGCTCCAGCGGCAATTTACCTTCGCGGACAGCTCGATAAAGTATTGCTGCAATGATAGCTGTCTGATCCAATTCCAACTCGATCAGAATCTGAGCCATCTCCAAACCAATTACAAAACTATTGTGCTCTTTTGCCCAGACTCGATCTTCCTGGACCGATTTCTGCTCGATTTCAAGGCTAGTTTCACAGGCCTGGCGTACTGTCTCGATATTACCCAACTCGGTAATTGAACTGATTTTATCAAGCCATTGATCAATGGCGGCTTCGCCATCGAAATCCTCAATGTAATCTTCGCGAACCTTAACCATAAAACTACCTGTTTATTATTCTTAGCCTACTTACTATCGAAAACAGCTATCGACTCTAAATGCTCAGTATGGGGAAACATATCCAAAACCCCTGCCTGCATCAGACGATACCCTTGCTGCACCAAGATCCCCGCGTCACGCGCTAATGTAGCCGGGTTGCATGATATATAAACTATTCGTTTTGCCCCAAACTGCCTAATATTGCTCACGATATCCAAAGCACCTGCTCTAGGCGGGTCGATCAAAATCTTATCATAAACTCCCTTCGTCCAAGCTTGAGCCGAGAAGTCACTGTATAGGTTACTTTCATAAAAAGTGACATTTTCGATATCATTAGCTTGTGCATTAAACAAGCCTCTTTCCACCATATCCTGACTGCCTTCAACCCCAACAACTTCCTTAGCGCACTTTGCCATTGCCAAAGTAAAATTACCCAGTCCTGAAAACAGATCCAGAGCACGCTCATCAGATTTAAGTTCAAGTAGCTGCAGCGCGAGTAGAACCATCTTCTGATTCACACCAAGGTTGATTTGCGTAAAATCTTTTGGGTGGAATTGTAAGGCTAAATTTTGCTTCAATACCCGCAAATTATAGGACAAGTTAGCTTGGCCTTCTTCTCGGCACTCATTTTCCGGCCACAACTGCTGAATACTGGAAATGTCCCCTGCTTGCAGAAACACCGTCCACTTCTGCTCCTTCGCAAGGTTTCTAAGCATTTCCAAGTCACTCTGCTCAAGAGGCTTCACATGCCGAATCAACACGCCTATTCCCTCACGACTCAAGGACAGTTCCAGGTGGCCAAGTGCTTTATGCACCGAGATTGAAGCAACAAGTTCTTTAAGTACGGGTAAGGCACTTGAAAGCTCACTAGCCATAATTGGGCAAGAATCTATATCTAATGTCTCTTTGGAGGCTTTTTTACGAAAGCCAATTCGAAGCCCTTCTCCTTTTCGGCCATAGTCGACACTGAGCCGGACACGCGAACGATAACCCCACGGCTCACTCTCGACAAGCGGCAACCATTGTTGCGGAGCCAAATCCCCAAAGTGCTTAAGCT
>NZ_LWGA01001266.1:0-1757 GCF_001635235.1 Oleiphilus sp. HI0117
AACAATCAACGGTTTAGCTATACTCATATTTCGATCTTATGCCGGCCAATCAATATGTCAGTAAAGATTAACCTGTTTATTTTAAAAAGAAAAAAGGCCGCAATCTGCAGCCTTTTACCTAAGCTCAATAAGACATATTGTCCTATATTTGCTGGTCAATCACACCATTTTTTAATAGCTTAGGCGTGATAAAGATAAGTAATTCAGCACGCTCATCTATCTCTTCAGTCTTGGTAAATAAAGCACCTAAGTATGGGATATCACCTAAGAAAGGCGTTTTAGTAACAGTTGTAGATCGTTCAGACTGGAAAATACCACCCAAGACAACCGTTTCACCATTACCAACAAGTACTTGAGTTAGTACCTCATTTGTTTCAATACTTGGAATACCTGCTGTCACTTCGCCACGGTTATCCTGATTGATCTTAAGATCCATAATTACCTGATCGTCTGGCGTAATTTGAGGCGTCACTTCTAAAGATAGCACGGCCTCTTTAAAGGAAACTGAGGTTGCACCAGAAGACGAAGCTTCCTGATAAGGAATTTCCTCACCCGATTTAATTGTCGCAGTTTGACGATCAGCCGTTACAATTTTCGGCTGAGCAACGATCTCACCTTTACCGTCGGACTCGAAAGCAGACAATTCCATATCTATCAAGAAATTGTCTCCGCCGAAGCCAACCGCCAATGAAGAACTGTTTGACCTGGTCACACCTAAATCAACAGCTAAAGCTCCTGGAAAAGAAATTCCTGTACCATTCTGGCCAGCAATATCAGTCAATTCAGAAAGCGTCGCTGTCGAACCACCAATAGTGAACAAATTATCTCCACTTTGGTCAAGAGCGCCACCGCCCCACTGAATACCCATTTCTTCAGCTATATTCGAACGAGCTCTTACAATTCTAGCCTCAATCAATACCTGACGAACCGGAATATCCCAAGTAGAAATCAATTTACGAATCTGCTCCTGCTTCTCCGACGTTTCTCTGACACTAATTGTATTTGTTCGTTCATCAGATGAAATAAAACCTCGTTCAGAAATCAACTCACTATCCTGACGCAACAGCTCTACAATATCTGCCGCTTTTGCATAGTTAATCTGAACGATCTCCAAACGTACCGGCGCTAATGCTGCAACCTGTCGGTTAGCTTCCAATTCAAGCTTTTCACGCGCCGCTATTTCTTCGGCTGGAGCGACAAGCAGTACATTACCCACCGTTCGCTTATCTAATCCTTTTGTTTTTAGAATCAGCTCTAGAGCCTGATCCCAAGGTACATTCTGTAAACGAAGGG
This sequence comes from Oleiphilus sp. HI0117, assembly GCF_001635235.1. Lineage (NCBI taxonomy): Bacteria > Pseudomonadati > Pseudomonadota > Gammaproteobacteria > Oceanospirillales > Oleiphilaceae > Oleiphilus > Oleiphilus sp. HI0117. The sequence goes on from NZ_LWGA01001266.1 coordinate 1,294, forward strand.
TAATACTTCCACCCACGGTATCACTTGCGACCAAGTTAAGGCTGGTAAAGTCAGCAATTAACTGAAGAACAGCTCGCACTTCAATATTCTGGAAGTTCAAAGATAGCTTTTCACCTGTAAACGGGAACTTATCCTGTTTACGCTGATCGACTTCTTCTTCTGTTAGCGCTTCAACACTCACGGTAAATTTATTATCAGCCTGGTAAGCCAGGTAATCATAATGACCAGAAGCTTTAATTCTAATTAAGGCATCACCATCAACGATATCTGAATCAATACGACGAACAGGTGTTGCAAAGTCGACAACATCTAGACGCTGTCGAAGCCCCATAGGTAAGTCAACCTTTGGCATGCGCAACTGAATATGGCCACCCACTTCTGACATATCAATATCTACGTCAGGCGAAGCAAAGCTAACGACTATCTGGCCATCGCCCTTTTCACCACGCTGAAAGTCAATATTG
>NZ_LWGA01001267.1:0-2292 GCF_001635235.1 Oleiphilus sp. HI0117
AAGCCCAAACCACCCAAAAAAGAAACCAAAGAAAAGGAATGGCTAGTATCAAGCATCATACTTAAGGAAACCCAGGCGCAGCCTCAAGTCGAACTATTGGCACGGGTTGAATCGCCTTTCGACTCAACATTAAGCGCTGCGATCACTGCCGACGTAATGCAAGTTCCAGTGCGAGAAGGAATTAGCGTAAAAATGGGCGACCTACTGGTCCAACTCGATGCTCGCGAAATCGAACTTACCCTGGCACAGCGGCAAGCTGATATTAATGAGCTAGATGCTCTAATCGATGCAGAGAAGCTACGCTTTAAAACCGATCAGGATTCTCTGGTTGAAGAAAAACGATTACTAGAAATTGCCGAGCAAGCACTGGCCCGTCAGGCAAAACTAAAAGCTTCTAACCTGGTCGCACAGGAACGCTACGATAGTGCCGAGTCTAGCCGTGCTCAGCAAGCTTTATCCGTCAATGCCCGAAAGCTAAATATTGCCGACCACCCTAATCGTTTAAAGCAGCTTCAAGCTAAAAAAGTACGAGCCCTCACCTTGCTGAAAGACGCAGAAATCGATGCTGAGCGCGCTCAGATCAGAGCCCCTTTTGACGGTATTGTCACAAGTGTTAAGGTCGCTCCGGGTGAGCGAATACAAATGGGACAAGCACTGGTTTCTCTCTACGACCGAAAGAATATGGAGCTCCGCGCTCAAGTACCCGACAAATATCTGGCACTTATTAGTGATGCACTGCAACAGGGTATCAACATCCAAGCCACGGCACTTAGCCATCAATCAGAAATACCATTACAACTTCTGCGATTATCTGGCCAGGCAAGTCTCAGCAATGGCGGTGTCGATGCTCTATTTAGACCTGCTAGCGAAGAGCATAACTTGATTCTAAACAAAGCATTACGATTACGCATTGATATGCCAGCACTAACAAACGTATTCACTCTACCCGTGTCGGCAATCTATGGAACAAATCGAATTTATCGTATTGAGGAGGGACGGCTTCAATCGCTAAATATTGAAGTATTAGGAAAACAGCTTTTAAGTCTTAGCACGAATTCTGCAAATGAAGAGACTCTTCAAGACAGAGTCATTATTCGTAGTAAGCATCTAGGCGATGGCGATAAGGTCACAACAACCCAACTCCCCAATGCAATTTCCGGTCTAAAAGTTAAAGAGCGTAGCTAAGAATGAGCATTGTAAATCACGAACAAAACCCAGGTGATCACCGCTCAGATTTAATTGGCCGCTTTGCTCAACATAAAGTAGCAGCCAACCTGCTCATGCTGATTATGCTGCTTGCAGGTGCGGTATCACTAATCAAACTTAACACTCAGTTCTTACCAAACTTCGAACCCGACTACGTTATCGTCCGCGTTACCTGGCCAGGTGCCAGTGCAGAAGATGTGGCCAAGTCGATTGTCACACCGCTAGAACAGCAGTTGCGCAATCTAGATTACGTGAAAGAAATGCGTTCGACGTCTTATCAAAGCGCTGGCGTCATCGTCCTGGAATATGATGAAGGCAGTGATATGGGTTTGGCCCTCGACCAAGTTAAAGAATACGTTGACCTGGTAAGAAACCTTCCCTCTGATTCTGAAACGCCCGAAGTATCAAAAGTTTCGTTAAATGAGGACGTTGCAACCATCATTCTTTCTTCGGATGGCACATTAGAAGAACTACGCCCACTTGCCTACCAGTATGAAAGAGAACTACTAGACAGAGGCGTTGCAAAAGTCGAGTTTATTGGCCTGCCATCTCAAGAGATAGCCATTCAGGTTGATAGCAAACAGATCAGCGCATTAAAAATGTCACTTCCCCAACTCGGCCAGCAAATACTCAATGCCAGTCAGGATATCCCAGCAGGTACCAGCGGAAAAAGTGAAGCAGCCAAAGAACTTAGAAGCATTGAACAGCGAAGAAGTGAAAGTGGCTTTGAACAGCTAGCCATACTAAGCGGAAGTTCTGCCGAACCCATTAAGCTCGAAGACATCGCGGTGGTGCAACAACGTAATAAAGACAATCAAATAGAGGTCTTTTATCAAAACAGGCCTGCTGTTTTGTTACGAGTTCTTCGCACCCAGTCTTCCGACACTTTGAAAGCAGCTGAGACTCTTAATAACTGGTTGGCTGACACAAAGCCCCTACTCCCTCAAACTGTTCAGTTACACGCTTATAATGAAGCCTACGTACTAATTGAGGACCGTATTAACCTGCTAATCAAAAACGGCCTAGGCGGCTTGATTCTAGTGGTCAGCATCCTATTCATATTCCTCAATGGTCGTGTGGCCTTTT
>NZ_LWGA01001268.1:0-1658 GCF_001635235.1 Oleiphilus sp. HI0117
AACGCTGCAAAAGCCTTTATTGAAGTGGCTGAATCCATTTGGGGACGGCAGGTATCAGTACAAAAAACTTAAATTGGTTAACGTACCGAGGCAATCGCACCGTTAGAGATTCATCATCTCAACAATAACTGTTTTCGCAACAAAACCAAATACCCCCAAACCAAGCGCAAAGAACAGGATAAATGTACCGAATTTACCGGCATTTGAGCGTTTAGCCAAGTCCCAAACAATATATCCCATATAAAGAATTAGCGCAGTGACCAGAACATATAACGAAATAGACTCAAACTGCTCAACACTCATGACTTTACCTCTTAACATTAATACTGTGCGAAACAAAGCGCGCGATTCTACTTGCTCTTAGCTGTTTCGTTCAAGAAAACTAATGTTAATTTAATAAGTTAGAGTATTCAGACTAGATTAGGCTCTGGTTTTATAATACTGGCGGTGAAGCTGCTCAGGTTTTGCACCAAGAAAGTATGCCGCACGTAGCCTCCACATCAATAATACGGTTTTTACTGCCCCTTCTTTTTCCCACTTGCGTGCTGAAGTAATGGCCTGATCTTTTAGGCATAAGGGCGGAGCAGAACGCTTTAAGCGTTTGCTTAACTCTATATCTTCCATTAAAGGCTGATCTGGAAAGCCGCCTACTTTCCGAAAAAGGCAGGCGCTAACAAATATCGCCTGATCTCCAGTAGCTATACCTGTAAGCCGTGAGCGAATATTGATGAACCAAGAAATTACCTTAAATATCGCGGCAGAGTTATCGAGCTGAATATCAAAGCGCCCCCAAACGGGTTCGGATGAGATTGCGCCATGTAGCATGTTAATAGCTTTACTTGGTAATACCGTATCTGCATGCAAAAACAGAAGAAGACGCCCTTGAGCTAACTCTGCACCAGCATTCTGTTGTGCGGAACGCCCACACTTTGAGCGAATTAAATGAGCATCCATATCTAGCTCACTTATAAGTGAAGAAATTATCTCGCCACTACCATCAGTACTACCGCCATCGACCAGCAGCACTTCGCAGCGCTTACTAGCGAGAGTGTTGAGCTTGCGTAATAAACGCTCAATATTTTCAGCTTCATTAAATACGGGAACAATAATACTCAGGTCAATCGAGTGCGCCACCGCAGCTACTCCCCTGTCCTGCAGTGCAACCATAGCAGTGGTCTGCCACAACTATCGTAGAACCTTCTATAGCCTGCCCTAAAATATCGCTTAGATGCATTCTATTTTTATCAGATGCTATCAATCCTCCCTCCAGTCTAAGCATTGGCATATCAAGCATCTGATTGAAATCACAATCAAACACATGGCCCTGCCAGTCAATACTTATCAAGCTGCGACACATTACCGAGGTAAGGTTTTCCTTTGCATACGACTCTTTCAATAGATCCATATAGTTATGAAATTCGCCCTTGGACAAAAGCACGCTCCCAAAGCGAGAAATAGGCATATTCGTTATTGTGAAAAGTTGGTCAAAGAGAATATCGAAATTTTCATAGAGCTCTTTTTTATAATCCTGCTCTAGCTGTTGCTGAGGAGGAGGTAGGAACGGACCACCAGGATTATAAACTAAACTCAAGGTCAAGCCGCTCCCTTCGACTCCATAACCTAGTTTGTTTAGGAGCTTTAAGCTCTTGATGCTATCT
>NZ_LWGA01001269.1:0-2301 GCF_001635235.1 Oleiphilus sp. HI0117
AAGGTTGATAAACTAATTCTATTAGATAGTTTAGGGCCTCTAACAGACGAAATAGAAAATGTATTGCCACAGCTTAAAAAAGCGGTAGCAAAGGCTGCTCAGACGCGAGAGAGTAAAAAGACCATTTACCCAACTAAAGAAATGGCTATTCGCGTTCGAATGATGGGGATTGGAAAAGTATCAAAAGAAGCAGCGCAGCTGTTAATTGAGCGAGGTACAGAGGAGGTAGAAGGTGGTTATATTTGGCGCTCAGACCCGAAATTACTAGCCCCTTCTATGGTACGGTTTTCTGAAAAACAAGTTGAAGTTGTGTTAAATGGTATCGAATGTCCGGTCTTTGTTTTATGTGGTAAACAAGGGTATTTCTCGGATGCTCAGAGGACTCAAAAACGGGTATCTTATTTTAAGGATGTTACGCGCTTTGACCTAGAAGGTGGGCATCACTTCCACATGGATGGTGATGTTGCAGCAACAGCGGAGTTAATTGATGAAATTATCGATAAGTAAAAAGAGTCTGGTTTTCACTTTATTGCTATCTTTTTTCTTGGTACAGGATGTGCTGAGTTCAGGCTTGGAAAATTATAAGGCTGTCTCTTTAGAGGGCAGTGTTGAAAGCTTAGCTTCTGAACAGATGATCGTTTTGAGCGCGCCGAAGCGCATCAGTAATACCTTGAGTATCGAGAAGCAAGAGTTTGTTGCAGGTGATGTCGAGTCACGTTTATATCGGCTCAAAAGTGGTGTTGAGCTAAGTCAGGCTTTTGATTATTACCTGGAGTCTGCAGCAGTAAAAGGCGAAATCTTATTCCAGTGTAAAAAACGCGCTTGTGGCAGCAGTAATTACTGGGCGAACAAAATTTTTGATGAGCATAAGCTGTATGGCCGTGATAGTGATCAATACTATGTTGCAAGCAGGGCACTCAGTAAGGGGAAAGAAGTCTGGTCGGCCGTCTATTTTGTGCAGAATGGCCTTAGGCAGCGTTTCATATATGAGCTGACTGTGACCAAAAGCTCGGCTGCTGATGGGGATTATGCGGAGCCAGTTGGTGTCTGGCTTAACGGGTCTTCCATGGGCGAGGGTGATGTTACGAAAAACCAAGCGGAGGCAATAGCCCGGTATATTGAGTCGGTAGAAGCCTCTGAGCTATATTTGGTTGTCTATGCAGATCAAGAACTGAAGCCAACCAAAGTGCTTTGGGATCAGTTGCGTACAAAAGGTGAGGTTCAGGTAGCAGTGTTAAGTAAATCCCTAGGGCAAGCCAAATTACCTATCACGCTTCGAGTACTTGGGCCATTGCATGGAGAGCCTTCGTTTGAAAAGCTTCCTGTTTGGTTCAGGTTGTATGCGTATTGATCGTTAATTGTTCAGTATTCGTTGTGCATTTTTATGAAACTTAAACTTAACAAATCTAAACACAAAGATTTGTTGATAATTCTGCTTGTTTAAACAATACTTTATTGGATATTGCAGAATTTTTTCCAATAAAAGCAATAAAATGTGGCGGTTTCTTAATCTACAGTGTTTAAAAAATCCTCTTTACCTGTATACCTTGTTTTATGGGCTATGCCTGTTTGTGTGAGTAGAGTAGAAGAGTTTTATAAGGTAGTAGATAAGTGAACTGTTTTTTTAAGTTAGAAATAATAAAGGATAATAAGTGATGATACGCAAGCTGGCCTTTGCTCTATCACTACTCGGTGTATTGATTGCTGAGTCTGTTTTCGCTCTTGGAATTGGTGAGGCGACTGTAACGTCTGCACTTAACCAACCCTTAAAAGCTGAAATAGAGCTTGTAAACTCAGGTGATTTCTCGGCAGAAGAAATTCTTCCTGGACTAGCAACGCGCGAAGAGTTTTTAAAAGCGAATGTCGACCGTGTTTACTTTTTATCCGATCTGAGGTTTAAAGTTGAAACGAATGCCGATGGTAAGCTTGTCGTTGTTCTTACGACAAACAAACCTGTCCGAGAGCCGTTTTTAAATTTCTTAGTAGAAGTGATTTGGCCAAGTGGCCGACTATTGCGTGAATACGCTTTGTTGATTGATCCTCCATTATTTTCAGAAGACCCTGTCGCACCGGTTAAAGCTGCAAGTGTTACGACGCAGGTAGCGCAAACTGGCGATGTTTTTAATGTACCAGAGCCTGCACCGGTAAGTCGCCGTTCTGTTGCTAACCCTTCGACTGGTATTTCAGGTGGTGAGTACGGCCCAACTGGTAGCTCTGATACGTTATGGGATATCGCAATCAAGGCGCGGCCAAATAGAAGTGTTAGCCCTCAGCAGGTTATGTTGGCTATTCAGGACCTAA
>NZ_LWGA01001270.1:0-1588 GCF_001635235.1 Oleiphilus sp. HI0117
GCGCCAAGGTTGCTTAGGTTCATACGGCTCATGCTTCCTGGGCGGTCTTCCCAGTTAGTGTATAGGTAGAAGCCTGTACCACCGTCAGAGATAACACCGTTAAAATCCGGGTCATTAGAGCTCTTAATCAGAGTCGTGCCATCGGCAGCAAGAATATCACCCATCTCATTGCCATCGACCAAAGTATCTTCTTGCTGAGCAAGAACTTGATAACGACCTGTTGCTGTCATAACCACTTCTTTATCAGCAGTTGCAATTGGCGCATCCAAGGCAGCAAAGTTAGCCGGGAAGTTATTGAAGTCTTCACCAACAACAACACCTACAGTGCCCTTGTCAAAAATCTTGCCGTCTGCGTCAGCAGTTGTATTTGAAGAACTTGGGTGCTGAACGTTTAAGAATAATGTGCCATCAGTATTTAAGAACATACCGGTGAATTCTGCACCAACTGGCGCTGTTGCATAGCGCTTTAGCCCCATAGGAATATAGTTAGAAATACCATCGCTACCGTCTGCACCATCAGCGCCATCTGTACCGTTAGTACCATCAGTACCATTCGTTCCATCAACACCTGCTACACCAGCTGCACCTGCAGCACCCGCCTCACCATCATCACCATCTTCACAGCCTGCTAGCGCTAAGGTTGCAAGAAAAATGGCCGACACTAAAGGTCTTTTTGTAAACTTAGAACTCACACTCATCGTAACTCTTCCTCAAATAAAAAATCTTAGAATAGATGTTTTTTGCATGCGAAAGTTTGCAGAGCGGAAGTGAAAGTTTAGTGACATTTATGTGAATTAAAAAATACGGTTTCATCAATATAGAGCAGAAAAACCACATAAAAACGCACCGCGCCACTTGCGTTATAGCGCTATAACGCGGGCACCACAATTAGTCGAGATTCACTTAATAGAGACTTAAGCGTTATTAAGCGAGATTGCTGCATCACCCAGTCTGGGTTCTTGCGGTATTCGTTCAGATTACTAATAAAGCTGGCACTGGCACCTTCGGCTTTCTGTATTTCTTCTTCGATTGTCGCTTTGGCAGATTGATGCAAGGCATTGGCCTCACCTCGCGCTTGAGCCATTCTAGAGTTTCTTATGCTTTTCTGCTCCTGAACTCTTTTTCTTTTTTCCGTTCTCGCGATCGTTGCTTGATCAAAATTCTTTTTAATAGAACCGGGAGGCTTCAGCTTTTTAATTTGGATCGCAGTCAACCTGATACCTAAATTCAAGTCCCGTGCCTGCTGTTGAATGGAGTTCTTTAGATAGCTTTGAAATTGAATTCGACCCGTTGTTAACAAGTCGTTAATTGGTTTGCTGGCGATATATTGGATCACCTCAGCGGATGATACTTCAAATAGCAGCGCTTCAGGGTCGAGCGCCTGCGTACGAAAGATGCCAGGCTCCTCTATGGTATATTGAAGTATCAGACTGACCTCCAATAAGTTCTGATCACCCGTTGTCAGTTCCCGCTGAATTGGCGCCGATGTTTCCTCCACCATGTTCAGTTCCATTGAGCGTACCGAAGTCGCCTGTATCTTCTCTACCGTCTCCATGGGCCAAGGTAAATGATAATGCATGCCAGGCAA
>NZ_LWGA01001271.1:0-2351 GCF_001635235.1 Oleiphilus sp. HI0117
GACCAGGATATGGATAAGCTAGGGCACCAACAGAACCACGTCGATGGCACTGCCAGCTCTGTCCTACTCAGTGAAGAAATGCTACGAAATGCAGCGATTGCTTCAGCAACCATCGCGCCTATTGACGTTGTGATCCCAACCTACGACGAGGTTAACACTCGCACAATGGAAGAAGTCATGAACGATACACGCTACGCGGTACCCGAGGGTGATTTCGACTTTGTCTATATTGGTGGCGACGGTGCCAACGATCTTGGGCTAAGTAGACAGGACAATCAACTTACCTTTTCAATTGGCAACCTTCCTCAAATTGACAAAATTGAACTTCCTCACGGTATTGATGAAGGTCCGCTTCAAATTACCCCGCGCGTTGGCGGCGGATTTGACCTAACCATTAATATCCCTGATCAAAATTAGTAAAAGCTCATATAGCAGTCTATTTTTTTCTAACCTAATAGACTGCTAAACCCACCTTCTCACTTGTTCGCAATACTCCCTGTAACTCGCCCCAAAGATCTTTACCAAAGCACGCTCTTCGGGCTTTATTTGAATTGCCGTCATGACATAGACGTACAATGCAAACACTAAGAAGTTAAAAGGGTTTGCCAAATACACAGCCCAAGCAAGCAACTGCGCTGCCATACCCACATACATTGGATTTCTCGAGTACTTATAAACTCCATCAACCACAAGCGTGGTCGCATTTTCAGGTTTAATAGGGTTAACGGTTGTTTTATTTTTCCAGAAGCTAAATACCGCTGGCATTAAGAAAAACACAGACGCAAGCCCCAAGACAGCCATAACAATACCAGCCAAGAGCCCAAACCGATATAGACTCACTGAAATCAAAGTATCCAGCCCATACATAATGCCTGCTGCAATCAGTGTTTGAAGTGGTGGAGGAATCCGAATATTCACGAGAACATATACCTATAAGTTAACTTTTATTAGCTACTAACGGGTTCAACTATTGCAATGATTAAAATGCTAGTTTAGAGTAGCGCACCTTTCTGGGAGCGTAACAGGGTTTACACCATTTGCGAAGCTAGAAAGTTCAAAACGGAGAGGTGTCCGAGTGGCCGAAGGAGCACGCCTGGAAAGTGTGTATACCGCAAGGTATCGAGGGTTCGAATCCCTCCCTCTCCGCCAATTAGTTTCCTAACAACACCCTATCAACAAACAACCCTATCAAATGGTTAGATTCTGGTGTTTCTTGGGCGCTTTCTAATACCTCTGTTAAATGCCCATCATCATCTGTATATTTTTCTTTGTAGTAGGTCAGCCTGTCAATCAAAATATCTCGATCAACTTCAGGATGGAACTGGAATGCCCAGAATGGTTTGTTCGCAACTCTAAAGGCATGGCAGCAAATATCGGTATAGGCTAATTCTATGCAGCCTTCGGGTGCCGAAATCGCTTTTTGCTGATGAACCGATACTGCGAGAAAGTCATTTCTGATGCCACGAAAGACCTGATCTGAAGCAGCATGTTCGGTGAGAGATATTGGGATAGTGCCCATCTCGTAATTTTCTTTGTCATCAATAATTTCACGTCCCAATGCTTGGGCAGCTAACTGAAAACCAAAACAAGATGCAAATACAGGGGTTTCATTTTCGACACACTGTAAAAGCAAGCGTTCAGCGTGAGGCACGAAAGTATATGTTTCAGGCTCCAAGACATTTGCCTCACTGGCTCCACCTACAAATAGTGCATCGTAGCCCTGCGCTACATCTCTCGCAAAGTCTGGCTGATCGAAAACGTTTAATACATCAAATTGGGTGACATCAAGCTTACTGTATCGAGCAAAGCTTTCTAATTCTTCCTGCTTAACTTGCTCGGTTTCCCTGATTTGTAATAATAATATTTTAAGGTCTGATCGTTCTTTGCTGGGCATAGGTACTTTCTTAATCCATGTTTTTTGACATACACCACTTTAGCAAAAACAACGAACAACTGTAAGAATTAGCAAATACAATCAAAACCTTGCAAACTAACTGTCATCTAAAAGGTTTATTATTGAGGAAGAACTTTTCTCACTAACATTTTTGATATTTCTAGAGGCTTTCTGATGAAGCACTTGTATCTCTTACGCCACGCTAAGTCCAGTTGCTCTAAGCCTTCTCTTTCGGATTTAGACAGACCACTGAACAAGCGAGGATTACGTCAGATAGCTATCATGTCTCCTATTCTTGAAGCTGACGGCGCATTACAAGCAAACATCTACTCCAGCAATGCAGAACGTGCACGGCAAACTATTCAGGCAACCCTTACATGCGCTAACTCATTCACTGAAGTCAAAACTGACAAAGATCTATACACGTTTAGCAGGAAGAAATTACTAAAATGGCTGC
>NZ_LWGA01001272.1:0-1605 GCF_001635235.1 Oleiphilus sp. HI0117
ATGATTCGGCGTAAACATTATGAGGATGCAGAAAAACTACTACGGGTCATAATTACCAAAGACCCGGAGCAAGTTGAAGCTTTGGACCTTCTTGCGCAGGTACTGCAAAGACAAGATAAAACCAAAGAGGCCCAGGCAACCGTCGAACAAGCTATCTCGCGGTCTCCAAACTCCCTGCACAGACAAAAGCAATTGGCAGAGCTATGCTCAGAAAATAAAGATAGTAAGGGCGCAATCGAAGCCTATCAAAACGTAATGAAGCACAGTGAACAGTCTGTCTACGCCCGGCCAGAACACTGCTTCGATTTCGTTAATTACCTTGCAGACGTTGCCAAGCAAGAGGGTGGCGATATCAATGCCAACCCACATGTTAAGGAAGCCTTCGACTTGCTTGATAAAAGTGCCAAACGCTTCGCTAATCAGGGGAATATCGAAGAGCATACAAAATTAGTCGCTGCCAATGTCAATGCAAATATCGGCAACATCGACGAAGCCAAGCAAGCTCTTGACGACCTGCTAGGCGAAAGTCATGACGCTCAAGACCTCTCTGCGAGTAGCCTTAAACTAGCAGCACAAACACTAAGCAGTCTGGGGGAAGAGGACAAGTCGGAACATTTACTGGAACGCGCGGCTGACCTGGCAAAAGAAGATAGTGCACTGGTTGAAGATATTTACTCGCAGCTCAACAAGGGAATTGGCAGTGAAACCCGCCAGCGAGCAGCTAAAATTAATAAAATGGGTATCAAACTCTATGGAGAGAAAAAAGTTAAAGAGGCAGCAGAGGAGCTAAGACGCGCCCTTCCCCTCACCCCAAGGCATATCTCGCTCAACCTGAATTTGGCGCAAGTACTACTACGACTATATAAACGCAGTGCGGATGCTAGCTTATTGAAAGAAGTCGACGAGTACCTGCATCGAGTCAGACATATTCCCCGTCACCACAAAGAGTATTCACGCTATCATTATTTAATCGAGCGCCGCGCCAGCATGGAAGAAGCAAAAGACTAAAGCGACTCCTCTTTCAGTGGCGCTTTCTTCCTACCTTCTATATAGCGACGGAAATAGCTTCGTAACAAGGGTATGCGGTAAACCAGTATCCCACAAAAAATTAACACACAACCCAGCAGCTGATTGCTTGTCATTCTTTCGCTTAAGAAATATGCGCCTAAGATTGCTGTCCACACGGGCTCCAGAATAAAAACCATGGCCGCACTGTTTGGGTCCAGTTTTGCTAGCGCTTTAGTTTGCAAGGCGAAACGTAAACTTGTAGCGATAAAAGCGCTGCACAACAGCCACACCCAAGCCATATAGGATAAATCAGCTGGCCAACTCTCAGTTAGCAGTGCGGCAACTGTCGCGACGATTGCAATGGCGACAAGCTGTAAAGATGTCAGAGCCATATAAGAGATACCTTGTGCATAACGCCCCGTCAAAATGACATGCAGCGCAAAACCCAAAGTTGACATAAAGAAGAAAGCATGGGATTCCTTAAATTCAAAGCCCAAACCACCTCCTGGCTCAGCCCGTAATGCTAAAAGCGCCAAACCAATAACTGCGGGAATCAACGCACAAATAAGGTAGAAGGTGATCTTGGTACCAAAGATT
>NZ_LWGA01001273.1:0-1509 GCF_001635235.1 Oleiphilus sp. HI0117
GTTGCTCCCAGGCTAGATTTAGAATGTCTAATAACTGACCGCCGCTTCCGCCCACAAAAACCTTGTTAGCCGCGGGCAAAGTTGAACAAATATCAGGTGCACTGCCCTCAACAATTGACAAGTTTGGTTCAACTGCGAAACGGTGCTGATTCGCCTTCAAGCAGTCTAACCTCTCCGGATGATGCTCGATTGCATGAACCTGGGCACCTTTACCCCACAACGCTAGCTCTGTGGCAACACCACCGCAACCTGCCCCAACATCCCAAATGCAATCGTCTGTTGTCGGTTCTAACAAAGACAATATCGCTAAGCGAACTTCACGCTTGGTAATCATGCCTTTACCGGGTGCTTTGTCCGTCACAAACTGCTCATCCGGAATTCCCGGAAATGTCGGCGTATATTGCGTCGATTCAAGTGTCTGTAAACACACGACATTTAAGGGATCAAAACGTTGGCTTTGTGCCTCTCCATCAATGAGTTCATCAATTGATAATAGACGTACCCGTTCGTCTGAATAACCAAGCTTTTCGCAGACCGTCAGCGCTGCCATTTCAAAGCCACGGCGTTGGCATTCTTTAGCAATTGCATGCGCAGAACTATTTTGATCAGTGAGCAATACATAGCATGTATGCGGTTTGAGCTGAGTGGTCAAAGATTGTAATGGACGACCATGCAGTGAAATAACCTCAACATCTTGTAAGGACCAGCCGAGTCGATGGCAAGCGGCTTGAATGCTGGACACGCCCGCATGAAAACAAAGTTGATCTTGCCTCAAATCCGAAAAGCTCTGCCGTACCCATTTTCCGATACCAAAAAATAGCGGATCACCTGAGGCTAGCAAGGCAACTGTTTCACCTTCGTCCAGATAGCTCGCCAATTGCCCTTTTAAAATAGAGAGCTTAGGAAGCTGCTCAGTCACCTGCCTTTCTGAAATCCACCAGCGAACCGTCTCTAACTGTCTCTGGGAACCAATAATACGATCTGCTGACTGCAAAGCACTCAAGGCGACTTCGTCCAAGTTCGCTTGCTCCGAAACGCCAAGGCCAATTACATGTAAGGGCATTAATACCACTCCCCGCGATTACAGCGTAAAAGCGCATTACAAGCCGCGGCGGTAACTGCACTGCCACCTTGGCGGCCAGCCAAGGTTATACACTCCACGCCTAATTTTTTGTGTTCTTCCCAAAGCGCTTCTTTAGATTCTGCTGCGCCGACAAAGCCGACTGGCATGCCGATGATAAGCGCCGGTTTGTCTGCGCCTTGTTCCAACATTTCAAGTAATCTGAACAAGGCCGTTGGAGCATTCCCTATCAATACAACGCTGTCTTTCAAGAAGGGTGTCCAAGAACTTAAGGCAGCCATCGACCTTGTTTCGCCTAGTTGTTTAGCCTGTTGAATGGTGTCGTTATCGTTCAAAAAACACAGGGGCTCTCGTTCAATCATGCGCTTAGTAACGCCTTGCTTGACCATCTCCACATCGCACAAAATTGGCTTATTCTGACCCAAGGA
>NZ_LWGA01001274.1:0-15938 GCF_001635235.1 Oleiphilus sp. HI0117
AATGGCACCCTTTTTTTGTTTGAAATATGCTTTCGTTCCACTAAAACGACACGAATTGACTGTGACATGACACCTAGGGCCATAACCCTGGCCTGCGTCTCCCGATAAGATTGTTTTACTAACAATAACGGAGAAAATCTCATGTCTAAAGAAGCGGCAGCAATGCTTTCGGTCCCGCGCTCTCAAAGCGAGGGTGAAATCACCACCTGGATGTCATTAAAAAAATACGCTTACATCATTTCGCTGATTTTACCTTTAGCGCCTATCGGATCATGTTATCTAGCGGTTACAACAGGAAATGGCCTATGGTTATGGACAACAATCGTATTCTGGTATTTCGGAATAGCGGCACTAGATAGCTATTTTGGTGATGATGAAGCGAATCCAACCGAAAAAATGGTCGAAGAGCTTAAATCAGAGCCTTACTACAAAAAAGTGATGTACCTGACCGTTCCTTTGCTTTGGGCAGCGGTGATTGCATGTGCCTATACGGTATCTCAATACGAATGGTCCTGGTTTAACTTTATTGGTGGAGCCTTAACAGCAGGTTTAGCCGCTGGAATTGGCGTTAACCTTGGCCACGAGATGGGCCATAAGGTCAATGACCGAACGCAGGTGTTTTTTGCAAAGATGGCTCTAGCTTTACCGGGATATGGGCACTTTTTTATCGAGCACAACAAAGGCCATCACAAAGATGTGTCGACGCCTGAAGATCCTGCATCATCAAGAATGGGCGAGTCTATCTATCAATTCGTAAAACGAGAAGTGCCTGGGGCATTTCGCCGAGCATGGGAGCTGGAAAGCGCAAGGTTGAAGCGACAGGGTAAGTCAGAGTGGTCGTTACAGAATGAGATTATCCAGCCCGCTCTTGCAACTGTTGCATTGTACAGCATGCTGCTAGCTTACTTTGGGCCTGTGATGATTCCATTTCTGTCGATTGTGGCTGCATTCGGCTACTGGCAGCTGACGTGTGCAAATTACATTGAACATTATGGTTTGCTCAGGCAGAAGAACGAAAAGACTGGGCGATTCGAGCGCTGTCAGCCACACCATTCCTGGAATTCGAATCAGAAAATTTCCAATCTGATTCTCCTGCACTTACAACGTCACTCTGACCACCACGCGCATCCGACTCGCGCTTACCAAGTTCTCCGTGATTATCATGGTGTACCTTCTCTTCCTGCCGGATACCCATGGATGTTCGTATTAGCGATGATTCCACCGGTTTGGTTTTCGGTAATGGATCCGAAGGTTGTGAAATGGGCTGGTGGAGATATGGACAAGGTAAATATCGAGCCCACTAAGCGCGACGAGATCTTCTCTCGTCACCATCACCCTGAAGTAGAGAAGGCTGCCTAGGCAGGCTAAGTCTAACGGGATTAGAACACAATTACTGAACGGGTTTAGGTGCGTCCATGCTTGTACTTTCTTTATTGGCTCTGATCGGAGTCGCAGGGTTTGGCTCATTCCTGCTTAAAAACAGAATACAAAAACGAGCCATAAGAAAGTGGATGATCACTGTTCATGGATTAGCCGCCTCAGGTGCTTCGGTTCTGCTGATACTGGGTCTGTATGATGCGCATTCAGCAGATACTACCAACTCATGGAACTGGGTAGGACTTGTGCTCACTCTAGGTGTGGTCATTGGTTCGTATCAACTGTTCAGAAAAGTACTCAAAGGTAGGTCGAAACCTTTGATCTTGCAGTGCCTGCATGGTGTGTTTGCAGCGAGCGCGATATGCGTTTTGGCCTACTCGATGATTATTTAATACAACGACATATCAAAACTTAATAAAGGAGCAAAGACATGGCTCAATATGAATGCCCAGATTGTGGCTACATTTATGACGAAAGCAAAGGCGCTGAGCACGAAGGCTATCCTGCAGGAACGCTATGGAAAGATATTCCGGATGACTTTCCTTGCCCTGACTGCTTTGTGAGAGAAAAGCCAGATTTCGAAGAGCTGAAAGATTAATTGAGGAGCGATCATGAGCACAGAGAATTATAGAAAGTATTGTTGTATCACTTGCGACATGATTTATGACGAAGCATTAGGGATGCCCGAAGAGGGTATCGCGCCGGGTACACGCTTCGAAGATATTCCGGACGACTGGACCTGCCCGGAATGTTCGGCTTCAAAATCTGATTTCTATCTTGTCGAATAGGTGGCAGCCATGAAGCATATTATCATTATTGGTTCTGGGCATTCCGCGATTACGCTCGTCCGTGAACTTCGAGCGCACGGTAAAGCACTTAAGATAAGCTTACTTACGCAAGATTCAGGTGATTTGTACTACAAGCCAAATTTATCGAAAGCGATTTCAATGAATAAGGCGCCGCTTGATCTGATTATGAAAAAAAGGGAAGTTCTTGAACAAGAGCATGACGTTAAAATCATCCATCAGGTTCAGGTTGAAGCGATTGAAACAGACCAACGTTGTGTTCGTTACCGAGACTCTAATAGCGCAGTCAATGAACTAATATTCGATGAGTTGGTTTTAGCAACAGGCGCATCCCCGATGAATCTCGAACTAACAGATTCTCCACGATGCGTTTCAGTAAATAATCTAGCTGAATACGAAATGTTTAGAGCAGAACTCCAAAAACTTGATAAAAGCACGAGTCGAATCGCCATTATTGGTGCCGGTTTTGTCGGTATCGAGTTTGCCAGTGATCTGTGTAATAACGGCTTTCAGGTTGATGTTATAGATACTGCGAGCTGGCCGCTTAGCAGAAGTGTACCTGAGCAACTCGGTGAGCACATAATGAATGCGTTCCCAAAAGAACAAGTACAGTGGCACATGGAGCAGAAGGTAGGTGATGTTCAAGATGACGGTGATCAGCTTTTACTTGAGCTAGATACGGGTACCGTCATCCGCGCAGATCTTATCTTGTCAGCAGTTGGATTATTGCCTCGTGTTGACCTGGCTAAACAGGCTAATATCGAAATAAATCGAGGAATTATGACTGACGAATTCCTTAGAACAAGTCATCCCAATATTTACGCGATCGGTGATTGTGCTGAGACACTTGGTGCTGTTCGTTCGTTTATTGCTCCAGCAACCGCATCAGCAAAATGTTTGGCAAAAACCTTATGTGGGGAACCTGCTGCTTTAGTTCTGCCACCACAGGCTGTAGCGGTAAAGCTAGCCTATTCTCCCTTAGTGATATGTCCCAGCTACGAATCTAAAGGGGAATGGCGCGTGGAAGGCGAAGGTAACAGTTACGCTGCTCGTTATACGACTCAGTCCAATATTAGTGGCTTTGCATTGCTGGGTGAATGTATTGCTCAGAAGGGCAGTTTTATTAAGGAGATAGAACTTACTGGATAGGTATAATCTTTTAGCTCGAAGGGTGTCTAGCCCGCAATTTCGATGCGAATGCTGTATGAGAGTGTATGGATTGTCTAGATTTCTTGGATCTACCACCTATTTAGCCAATGGAAATGTTAAACCAATTGGTTGGATAGAGTTTTACGCGATGATAGTAATTTTTGTACGAAAGTGGTTTTGTAAACAAGTAACTTAGTGGCTACATTACTACAAGCAGTCCGCAGGATATTCTGTATTTGAGTCTATATTTATGTCCGCTTCTCTCACGTTACGGAATGGTGAAAAGCGGTCAGAAGATCCGATCCTATTCTCCGATAAATTTTACATTACCTACCAGAGGAATCCGCACATTAACAATGAAAGCTGATTCTAGATAATGAGCTTGTGGGAACGTATTTACCTATTTGTGCTTCAAAGGGAATTGAGGATAACCGCGATACCTAATTAGTTTGTCTAGTAAGTGATATTTGTGTGACTCTGAAGATGTTGATGGGTGTCTCATCTTTAGACTGACGCCAACGTTGCATATTTCTTTTTACTTTAAGTTCTATTATTCTATCTATAGAACGTTCGTTCTATAGATTTTGCTGGGATATAAAAAGAGAGAAATAAGTGGCCAAGTCCAAGTTTTCAACCAATGAAGAAGCCTTGAACGCTATCTTCAATGTATCCATTCCGCTTTTCGCAAAGCAGGGGTTTAGTGGTGTTTCAATACGCCAGGTAGCCACCGCCGTTGGCGTGAGTATCGCAACGATCTACCACCACTTTCCTGACAAGAAAGCGCTGTATCTCAGCAGTATCGAAGCTTCGTTTAAAGACATAGCTCCAAAGTTAGAAGCCGCTTTGCAGCCCGTTGGTAGTGAAGAGGAACAATTGAGGCGATTTATCTTTCAGTTCACGGAACTCATGGCAAACGACGAAAATCTTAGGCTCCTTCTACAACGTGAACTGTTAGAAGCTGATGAAGAAAGAATATCGCTACTCGCGAATAATGTTTTCATGGCGCAATGGGTAAATGTATTAAAACTAGTGGAGCGAATTTCTCCCAATAGCGACCCGCACATGACATCTATTTCTTTGTTCTCCCTTGTTTTTTATCACTTGGAATCTAAACCAATGAGGGTGTTTTTTCCTGGTGGAAAACCCGAGCATGATGACCCTGAATTCATTGCTGAACATGTATGTCATTTACTGAAAAATGGAGTGTTCCAATGAGTCTACGATTAGTAACACGATTATTAGCTGTTCTTGCAGCCGTCAGCATAGCTACGGCTTGCGGCGAGCAAAACGATACACTTCGTACCCAACTAGTGGCCGCCAAGCCAATTGAGGTCGATGCTCATCATGTTAAAGAAGATCTAGTGCCTCGATTTTATTCGGCAACAGGGTACACCAATGTATCTCGCAGTATCGAAATCAGTACTTCGCAATCGGCAACGATTGACGAACTGACAGTAAAAGAGGGTGACATGGTGTCTCAAGGTGATTTGCTAGTAGCCTTGGATGAAACCGAATTGCTTACCTCTATTCGTCGAGCAGAGAGTGCTATCGAATCAGCCAAAATTCGATTAAAGGATATGGCACATGATGTAGATAATGCTCGTCAACTGCGCGAAAAACGCGTGATTACTGTGGAACAACTTCGCAAGGCAAAAGTGCAACACAATCTTGCGGAAACTCAGTTGAATCAAGCGCAGAGTGAGCTGGAAAGGCAGCTTGCTCGGGAGCCTTATCACCGCATCAATAGTCCAATTGATGCACGCGTTATTAAGCGCTGGGTGAATCAAGGGGATTTGGCTGTTATTGGAAAACCTCTTCTTCAACTCGAAGCGATTGGTGGTTTGGAGTTTGAGGCTTCGTTGCCAGCAGAGTGGGGGCAGACTCTAAATATTGGTGACCAATATGACATTAAAATTCACAAGCGCGATGAACCCGTTAAAGCCGTTATATCTCATATCGTGAATAGTGTTGATCGTATTACCCAAACCATTCAGATCAAACTCGCTTTGCCTGAATCCTACAAACTTGAAG
Source organism: Oleiphilus sp. HI0117 (assembly GCF_001635235.1). Lineage (NCBI taxonomy): Bacteria > Pseudomonadati > Pseudomonadota > Gammaproteobacteria > Oceanospirillales > Oleiphilaceae > Oleiphilus > Oleiphilus sp. HI0117. The sequence continues at coordinate 5,364 of NZ_LWGA01001274.1, forward strand.
CCGGCTTATCAGGGCAGGTGGACTTCATTATCTCTTATGAAAAACAGATTCTTGTTGATTCTTCATCAATCATTAAGCGGGCGGGGGTGTTTGGTGTATACCGAATCAATGAAGGTAAAGCAGTGTTTACGCCGGTCAATTTTGAGCGGAAGTGGCAACGTTATTTGGTGGTTCTCTCAGGCCTCGAGCCATCGGATATCGTTATCACTAACCCGCCATCTTCCTTAAGAGATGGGAGTCCAGTGGTCTTTAAACCTAGCGATGCCTCAGTAAATAGTGCAGAGACCAAGTAATGGATAAGAGCCAAAATTCGGGCGGCAAAGCAGCTTCTAACAGCAGCTTTAATATTGCCCATACGCTAGCCAAAACCTTTGTTGAATCAAAGCTTGTATTGGCCATTATTCCTGCCGTTATCTTGTTCGGTTTAATGGGGCTGTTTGAAATTCCCCGTGAAGAGAATCCTCAGATAGTGATTCCCGCTGCCGAAGTCACCATTCCCATACCAGGTATGTCACCTTTGGAAGTAGAACACTTGCTGCTAACGCCGCTCGAAAATCATCTCAATACGATGCAGGGGGTAAAGCACACTTACGGTGTGGCAGGAGAAGGCTTTGCCAAGATTCAAGTGGAGTTCAAAGTAGGAGAGGATAAAACCGAATCATTCGTGAGGCTCTATGACCAGGTGGAACGATACAAAATTCAGTTACCGCCTTTAGCGGGCGAGCCACATATTCATCTGATGGATGTGGATGATATCCCCTTTATAGTTGTGACCTTGGCTTCTGACAAGTACGACCGCTATCAGCTCACACATATGGCTGAAAGAATGACCGAGCATCTACATAGTATTGAGGGCGTTGGGCTCAGTGAAATTCATGGTGGTCAGGAGAACGAAGTACGCGTTGAGATAGATCCCACGCGTTTACAAGCTTTAGGTTTGGGCTTAAATCAAATTAGAGCGCACATACAAGGCGCTAGTATTGATCACTCGCTTGGCTTTAAGGTGATCGACAAAGACAACCAGCATTTGCGAATTAGTCATAAGCTGGAAGACCTTGAAGAGCTTAAGCGATTGGTGGTGTTTCGTGATGACGATAAAGTCGTTCATCTACAAGGTATAGCGCATATTACCACCGAGCCAGATACCAAAAACTTAAGCTTATCTCGCTTTAACTTTGGCCCCTCAGATAGTCGTTATAAACAGTACAAAGGGGAAGAGATGGCGGCTGTTCATATCGGTATCGCTAAACAGGCCGGTGTTAACTCAGTTCCTTTATCTGAGGCTATTCTGGAACGCGTCGCATCGATGCAAGAACAATGGATTCCTAACTCTGTTGAAGTAGTTACCACCAGAAATGATGGCCAGACTGCGGATGATTCTGTTAACTATCTTATTGAGCACCTCTTTATTGCAATCGCTGTCGTGAGTGTCGTGTTGTGGGTGTTTCTGGGGGGGCGCGCGGCGTCTATCGTATTCATTACGATACCTATCGTTTTCGCTCTGGTGATTGGAATCGACCTATTAGCCGGGCCAACTTTGAATCGTATGGCGTTGTATGCCTTGATACTCGCCTTGGGACTGTTGGTTGATGATGCCATTGTTGTCATCGAAAATATTCATCGGCATAACCAGTTACTCCCGAAAAATAGTTCTAAAGAGGCTTATTCAAAAGCCATTGTTAATGCCGCGTCTGAGATTGGTAACCCCACAACATTGGCAACAATTACGGTGGTTGCCGTATTCTTATCTCTGCTGTTTGTGACGGGAATGACGGGTGAATATTTTTATCCTATTGCGTTCAACGTACCTGCAGCGATGATCGCATCTCTATTGGTTGCGTATATTATTACGCCGTGGGCTGCCCGACGTTTCTTAACCGTCACCCACGAAGAACATAAAGAAATTTGGCTACAAACCTACTACAGAAGTTTGTTCAAGCGCCTCAGCCAAAGTAGGAAGTGGCGAAAAGTATTCTATCTGGGTGTGTTGGTCTGTTTGCTCGCTTCGTTACTGCAACCAAGTTGGCAATTTATTCGCTCGCAGGGCGTTGGTGGAGAACTATCGCCTATGGGCGTCAATTTAGTGTTTCTACCTAAAGATGATAAGAACACCTTTTTGGTGACATTTAAATTACCGGATGACACGCCCCTTGAGGAAACAGATCGCTTGGTGAGAGAGGTTGCGGGGGTTGTCCTTTCGCACGATGAAGTGGCGAATACACAAACCTTTGTAGGCGGCCCCTCCGTTATCGATTTCAATGGTCAAATAAAGGGAAGTGCAAATAACGTCGGCTCGCAGTATGCAGAAATGAGGGTTAATCTGAGTCATAAATGGACGCGCGACGATACTTCGATAGAGATTGTGCAGCAATTGCGTTTAGCACTTGCCGATATCATTGGTAATCACCCTGAGGCTACGGTTCAGTTATTAGAAGACCCTCCTGGGCCACCGATAAGAGCGACGGTTCTCGCTGAAATATACGAACAAGATAACGAGAAACGAGAGGCAACGGCCAAAGAATTAGAGACGCTGTTTAAAGATACCTGGGATATGGCTGAAGTGTGGACGAGCAATTCCACGCCTATTCAGGAATATAACTTCAAGATCGATCAACGCAGGGTTTTACTGGCCGGTTTAGATGTGCAGCAAGTTGCTGCTGCATTAAGCTTTTTTGTGCAAGGAGATATCGTGAATCACTTGTATGAGCAAGAAGCGAGAAATCCTATACCGATTAGGCTTGTCGTGCCTCATAACCAGCGCATTGTGCCGGAGATACTGGCTCAGACCTTTGTGAAAAATAAAGAAGGGGCATCCATCCCCTTATCGACGGTGATTGATATTGTTCCGAATGAGAAAGCGACACCTATTTTCCATAAGGATAATGAGCGAGTTTCTTATGTGGGAGGAGAGCTGGTAGATAGTGCACCTGTGTATGCAGTGCTCGATTTGGAAAAGAGAATCGAAGTATTACAAGTCGATAGAGAAACTAAAATTACGACGCGAAATCTGGGCTTTGTGCCTGATTCACCCACTACTTTGGATGACACTGTCATTCATTGGGATGGTGAATTGAGGCTGACACTGGATGTGTTTAGAGATTTGGGAATTGCGCTGGCGATGTCACTGCTTGCTATCTACTTTCTCTTAGTTGCTTACTATCAATCCTTTAGTTTGCCATTGCTTGTCATGGTATCTATTCCATTAGGTTTGATTGGTGTATTTCCGGGCCATTGGTTGCTCGATCAAGACTTTACCGCACCATCAATGATTGGTGTTATTGCTCTTGCGGGCGTTGCTGTTAGGAATTCTTTGCTGATCGTTGATTTTATCAGGGAGAGAATAGCCGAAGGCATGTCGCCAGAAGAGGCTATCTCAGATGCGGGCGCATTAAGAATTATTCCCATAACCTTAACCACCTTGGCCATTGTCTTTGGAACACTGGTAATCATCCCTGATCCCGTGATGGGAGGACTGGCTGTCTCCTTGATTTTTGGATCCATCAGCTCGGCGATTTTAACCGTGCTTGTTGTGCCGCTATTGTATGGGCGAAAAAACAAATACTGAATATAGTATGGCCCGATTTTTTCAATGAGCTGGAATTGAAAAATAATTATGTAGAGAGTTGATTATGAATAATCGACTTAAAAGTGCAGTGGCGCTAGATTTTGTTTGCGCTCAGCAATTGAAGTCTTATTTCTCTTAAAATAGCTAATGCGATAATAGGAAGTTTCTGGATAGTTTTGTGTCTGCTCTTCTCACATTCCCGATGTAACTGATCAGGTCAATATTGGCCTGAATATCCAAACTTTATTGTCGATGCCGAGAGTCCGACTTGCGGACATTTAGGCCTTAGTGAGCTCGTTAGTTTAAGTACAGCCTATATTCTAAGCTGTAAGGCCAAGTTCGAGCCGATACATCTTAGGCGTAGCTTATTAAAGTTTTGCCCTCATCTAGTTCTAGGTGAGGGGTATGGTTAAAACCCGACAGCACCATTCGGTCCCGCTTAATATCGAAACTAGCGTAGCTTGCGTTTTTAATCTGAAAGTTAATATCAATCATCTGCTCTACGCTTAGTCCCATCACTTTTCTTATCGCCATCGAAATTGCGCCACCTGAGCTGACTAACATAACGGTATCATCACGATCCGCTTGCTGTCGAATTGCCTCTAAGCCAGTTTCAATTCTGTACTCAAAGTCGCTCCAAGATTCATCTACCAGACCTACTAGGTCGTTATTCGCCCAGGCAAACATAGCTTTTTTCAATAACTTGAAAAAGGTGGCCGGGTTGGAGTCTCTACTTAAGTTAAACGCCTGGTCGCTATTAAGTGACAAATAAGCTTTTATCAATCCCTTAAAGTCGAATTCATTCCAGCGCGGATCAGTTTCGATAGCTTGATTATATTGCAATGAGCGAGTGATCGCGTCAGCGGTTTCAATATGCCTTTTTAAGCTGCCGCAAATAACTCGACTGGGCTTGATAGAAGTGCTGTCAAAATATTCACCTAGTAAATGGGCTTGTTTGTGGCCGAGATCAGAAAGCTGGTCATAGTCTTGCTTTCCTAAAGAGGCTTGTGCGTGCCGTGTAAGTATCAGTGTTGCCATTTAATCGCTCTAAGCATGGATAAATATTAGTTGGCAAAGTCTATGGAAGTAAGCAGTATTCAGCAAGTTTATTCAATTGATGGCAGTGCATTAGCTTGGATTATAGTTCGTGCGCTGAACAGTGTCTCCTTTAGTATGAGAGCCTGTTAACACCTTAAAAGACTCGTAAGAAAATCCACATATATAAACAAAGAATAAGTTTGATGCAGGTTAGGGGTAACGGTAATAAAAATACTTTTAAAATGTAAGGAAAGGTAATCTGGTACTAGATATAACTTTAGGTGAGCTACTTAAAAAATTGAATTACGAAGTAAAAATAGTTTAATCGATAAAATAACAGGAAGTACCATAATGTTACTGATTATTAAGTGGTTATTTCCATTTCGCCTATTATGAATAATGGGTATAAAGCACCTTGTTATGTTAATCATTAATATGCGTAATACTTGAATCATTGATTTCAATATTCGTAAGGAGTATACGCAATGAACTATAAATTCTTTACTATTTTATCTGTCCTTTTGCTCAGTGCGTGCACTACAACTAAAACTATTTCTCTTGCAGTAAATGAATTGCCGCCCACTGCTGCCGATGATGGCGGTATAGAGCTCCAAATGTGGAAATCTATCGGGGGTAAAAATGTAAGAGCTCTAACTAGAAATGCTCGATTTCCGCTCAGCTCTAGTTCAAGTGAACTTGTCCAGGAGCTAGACTTTATTGATTCAAAGGGCGATAAATATGGGCAACGGCTAAGAGGTTTGCTTATGGTCCCCGAAAGCGGTGCCTATACCTTCTGGCTAAGCGCAGACGAAAGCGCAGAAGTTTGGTTATCTGGCGATGATACTCCCGACAATAAGCGATTGATCGCTTTTGTTAATAAGCCTTCTGGATACAAAATTTGGGATCGTTATAAAACTCAGAAGTCGCCTACTATTAACTTAGACGCTGGAACACCATACTATTTCGAAGTATTGCATAAAGACCACCTAGGTGGAGACTACTTAAATGTCTCATGGTCAGGGCCAGGTTTTGAGCTGACCACGCTAACGAGTGAAAACTTAGCATACTATGACCACGAATCAGGTTTAGCTGAAAGTTACCAGGATGGTTATCATGTCGGTTACCACTCAGGTAACCTTCTATCCCCCTATGATAATCGCTATCTGCCAATAGACAGTGATAATGACGGTTTACCTAATTTCTATGAATTAGCGATTGGAACAGATCCTAATGATGATGCCGATGCTTTTTCTGATAGTGATGGCGACCTATTAAGCAATGTTGATGAGTATTTCATTCTAAGCAACCCACTAGATGAGGACACCGATAACGACGGTATTCCTGATGGGTATGAGGTATTGGTTGGTCTCAACGTTCTAGATTCATCGGACGCCGTAAATGACAATGATGGTGATGGCTCGTCTAATCTTGATGAATATTTGGCAGGGACACAAATAGACAACGCAAGCAGCGTACCGGAACTCCCGTCAACCCCTGATTCGGGTGGACAAGATATTTACGCTGTTGAGCTTAATTGGTCGGCACCAAACACTAGAGAGGATGGAAGCGCTTTGAGCCAGGGCGATATCAAGTCTTATAAAATTTATCGTGGGGCAAGTAGTGGCAATATGGTGTTGCTAATAACCGTAACAGACCCTGAAGCGACTTCGGTTGCTTTGGAATCTCTAAGCGCTGGTACTCATTACTTTGCGATCAGTACCGTGACTAAGGATAACTCTGAGAGCAAAAAGTCTTCGATTGTCGAAGTAAATATATAGAGAATTGTAATTGCCTTGTACCAATATAAGGTGGATTTGTTGCCGGGATTTTGCTACCAAGTTAAATAAATTCAAATAATTGTTACATTTATGTGACGGTCGATTTATAGTGCGCACAATATCAAACTCTAATGGTAAAGGTGTGCATGATATGGATTTAAAATCTGCTCAAAAAATCGATTCTGCTGTGAACGATAGTCGAAAAGAATTTTCTCGTCTGGGGCTGGCATTTTTATTCTTAGCCGGGATTCTAGCTTACGTCGCGACAAGCTTCCAGCTTGGACAAGGTTCTTTGGTTTTATCTATCGCCGCAGTAGTTGGCGGCTATATGGCAATGAATATAGGTGCCAATGATGTGGCCAATAACGTTGGCCCAGCGGTTGGCTCAAAAGCGCTCACACTAACCTGGGCGATAATAATAGCTGCAATCTTTGAGGCCGGTGGTGCCTTGTTAGCTGGCGGTGAAGTCGTCAGTACCATTAAGAAGGGTATTATCAACCCCGAAAATATTACTGATTCCACTACTTTTATCTGGTTAATGCTTTCAGCCTTATTTGCTGGTGCTGTTTGGTTGAATGCAGCTACTTACCTCGGTGCGCCCGTTTCAACAACTCATTCAATCGTTGGTGGCGTGCTTGGCGCAGGTATTGCTGCTGGCGGATTGGCCATTGCAAACTGGAATAAAATGGGGATGATTGCTGCGAGTTGGGTTATCTCACCTGTGCTAGGGGGCGTTATTGCAGCCTCGCTTCTCCTATTCATTAAAAAGAAGATTATTTATCAGGATGACATGCTTCAATCGGCAAGACGCTTTGTTCCTTGGTTGATCGCGTTGATGGCGTGGGCGTTTAGTACTTATTTAGCGCTTAAAGGTTTGAAAAAAATATGGAAAATTGACTTCCAAATGGCCGCCATGATTGGTCTTGCTGTCGCCGCATGTTTTTTTGTTGTAATAAAACCTTTAGTTTCAAAGTCATCCAAAAAGCAAGAGAATAATAAGGAAGGCGTCAACAATCTCTTCACTATACCTCTGATTTTTGCTGCGGCATTATTAAGTTTTGCGCATGGAGCAAATGATGTTGCAAATGCCGTAGGACCGCTTGCTGCTATCACCGATTCGATTACCAGCGATGGTATTTCTAAAAAAGCGGCTATTCCTCTATGGGTGATGATGATTGGTGCCATTGGTATAGCAATTGGTTTGCTATTGTATGGGCCTAAGCTAATTCGTACCGTGGGCACAGAAATTACAGAGCTTGATAAGTCTAGAGCTTTTTGTGTTGCAATGGCTGCAGCCATTACTGTTATTATTGCCTCTCAGCTTGGTCTGCCTGTTAGTTCAACCCATATTGCGGTTGGTGGGATCTTCGGTGTTGGCTTCCTTAGGGAGTATCTAAAAACTAGTTATGCAAGTCAATTGCATACCATGCTTAGTCACCATGAGGGTGAAGAAAAGCGCCGGCTATCCGAGTTTCTTGATGATTTTAAAAGCGCATCTGTCGAAGAGATGGAAAAAATGCTGCAGACTGCAAAACAAGAGAAAAAAGCGCTTGGCTTTAATAAGGTCGAGCGCAAGCGTTTAAAGAAAATATATAAAGAAAAGCTTGTAAAGCGGTCCGCATTCAAGAAAATTATTGCTGCGTGGCTTATCACCGTTCCTGCTTCTGCAGCCCTTGCTGCTACGGTGTTTACTCTGATTTCAGGCTTTAGCATTTAAGATTAAGGCCGCTTCGCTTGACTAGGTTTCTTTACTTGAACCTAGTTAAGCGCTAGCCTTCAAGTTATCACAGTAAAGGAGCTGATTATGCCTAAAGAAAAAGTTGCCCACCTGATTACCGATTTGCATGAACGATTTGGTGACGAGTTAGTTAGCCCTCAGCAGCAGTCTTTGCTAGAGCAAGTTAAGACACATGCTCATGAGATGGATGAGGCTGAGCCCGCCGACCCAAACTTTTTAGAGCTTGTTGAAACCCTTGTTGCCGAGGTTGAGGCCGAGCATCCGAGAGCGGCTGCGATACTTGAGCAGATGCTTGATACCTTAAAAAATATCGGGATTTAAGCGACAACAAAAAGCCGATGATAGCGCTAGCCTCATCGGCTTTTTTACGTCTAGATTTTAGTCTGCTACTCTTTCAATTCACGGTAAGTTCTGAAAATTTCTTTAATCGGGCGTTTCGCTTTAAATCCAAAGGTTTCATTGAAATGAGACCCATCAATAACGACCGGATACTTAAAATAATTAAGCAAATAACACGGAAACATTGTTAAGTTCAGAAAGCCTGTAATGGCACGAGGCAACACGGGCGGGATAGATGGAATGGGTATGGGTGTACACTCACAAAGTTCCAGCGCGTCTTGGTAGGCAACCCAGTCATTTGTCGAAACATTGTAGACACCGCGCTTTCGCTGCTTATGCGCTAGCGTAACGGCATCGGCCATATCATCTATATGTATGAACTGCATGATTGGAGAGAATCCCATCAGTACCGGTGCGTATTTACTTGAAAGTAAGTTGCTGATGGTATTTCGTACGCCAGGGCCGACAATGTTACAGGGCCTTAGAATCGTAATGTTCAAGTCAGGATAGCGCCATAGGTAGATATTAGCTAGGCTTTCAAGCTCGACGGAATCTACCAGGTCCATTGTTAGCTCAGCTGCTTTTAGCGGGGCAGTTTCATCAATCAGTGCCGGGTTATAGGGTGATGACCCATAAACGTGATAGGTTGATAGCACAATAACATTGCTGATCCCGTATTTATGACTTAAGTCCAAAAGCTTTTGTGTGCCAAGAACATTGGCATTATAACGTCTCATCCGTGTTTCTTCTGCAGAAGAAATACGTCCGAGGTGAATAACGCTATCAAAGTCATGATGCTTAAACAGGTCTTCAAAAACGCGTTTATTGAAATCGACTTTATAACTTGGAATGTCGTCGCTGTGATAGGTGATTTTACGGAAATCTACAGCAGCAATTTGGTATTCATCACGAAGTCGATTAATGACTTGCTGGGCTAAGGCGCCGGCAGCGCCTGTAACAAGAACGTTTTTCTTGTGCTCAGCTTTTTTCTTGCTGATTGTTTTGCTAGTGTTTGTACGAGAACTCATTCGAATATTGCCTCCCTTTCATTCAATCCTTTTGCAATCAAGCCATTGATGGCTGATTTAACCTTTTCAACTCTACGCGTCACTTGCTCTTCAGTAAGATCTTCGTCTTCGAAGTAAATAGGTTTCCCAAAGTTGAGGCGAACTTTCGCAGGGAAAATGAAAGGCAGGGCTATTGGAACATAAGGAACGTTTAAAAGCTTAGCTAAGGGCTTGATATTGGCGATAGCAGGGATGGTCTCCTCACAGCCAACGACGCCAACCGGAATAATCGGTGTGGTGTGCTTCATTGCCAAGTGCACAAAGCCATTTCCGAAACGTGCAAGCTGATAGCGATCTTTGTATAGCTTTCCTGAGCCTCGTATTCCCTCCGGGAAAACCACAATAGCCTCACCATTTTCAAGCATTTTTGCGCAATTTATAGGGTCGCCTAATACGGCACCAACCTGATTCAGAAAATTTCCAAGGAATGGAACTGTTGGAAAGAAGCGCTCAATCATTGCGCGAGGTAAACGAGGAGAATTTTCTCGGTTTGCTACTGCATAACCGATAAGTGTTCCATCAATAGGAAGCTGTCCACTATGGTTTGCGATAATTAGTACGGGCCCTGAATCGGGAATATGCTCAATCCCGCTAGTCTCTACGCGAAAGTATTTGTTGTAAATGCCAGAGAATAAAGAAAAAACAATCTTATTGGTATCAGAGTTAAAACCCCATGGGTCATAGCCAAGGGTTCCAACTGGTTTTTCTATCTTATCGAGTTGGACGTTTAGTTCTTTTGATACTAGTTTATCTTTTAGAAAAGATTTTAAGCCCATTTCAAATCCTTTGACATATTATTGTGTTGCTGTTCTATCTTGACTCGACTTAGTTTTGTGACTGTGAGTCGACATGAACATTATGTCATATTATTACGCTGCGGGTCTTTTTAAATCAGGATTAAAGGGCAATAAAATATATAGGGATTGATTTATCACATACAAAAAAATTAAGCCTTTTCGCTTTAGAGAAAGTATCTTTCGCGCTTGGCACGATTCAATACTATAGTGATAGTAAGTCCTTTTATGAGATTCTTATGGATATAAGTGTATA
>NZ_LWGA01001275.1:0-2441 GCF_001635235.1 Oleiphilus sp. HI0117
TATAACAAGGAAATAACACATGTACTTTTCAATTTGCCTCTTATTGGCCTTGTTCCTCGATAAGGTCTTTGGCGAAGCCAAGCACTTTCATCCTCTCGTTGGCTTTGGCAATCTCGCCACCGACCTTGAGCACAAGTTAAATAGCGGGTCCGGCAAACGGCTTAAAGGCATCATTGCACTGACATTCCTATTAGTGCCTACCGTTCTACTCGCTTTCTATTTGGAGTTACTTACACTCAGCGAACCGATCGCTCACGTCGCCTTTGCCTCGTTCGTCTTATATACAGCGCTAGGTTGGCAAAGCCTCAAAGAACATGCTGAAGCGATTATTGAACCTTTAACCAAAAGGCATCTAGGTGAAGCTCGGAAGAAAGTCGCTCGAATTGTTAGTCGTGACACCAAGCATTTAACGCCCGAAGACGTCGCAAGCGCCAGTACAGAGTCTGTACTCGAAAATGGTGCTGACGCAATCTTTAGCACTATTTTCTGGTTTATTGTTGGCGGCATACCGGGCGTTGTTCTTTTCCGCCTGGTGAATACTCTCGATGCTATGTGGGGCTATAAGAACACTCGCTACAAGGACTTCGGGTGGGCTGCTGCTCGCCTTGATGATGTAATGAACTACCTTCCGGCTCGACTGACTGCACTTAGTTATGCGCTATGCGGGCAAACACGCAGCGCTTTTCAATGCTGGAAAACACAAGGTAAATTATGGAAGAGCCCCAATGCAGGCCCAGTCATGGCTGCTGGAGCTGGTGCACTTGAATTAAAACTAGGCGGTAGCGCCTGCTATGACGAAACACTTGAACAGCGATCTACGCTTGGCCCTAAACATGGTCAAGCGGCTTGTGCGCAAAGCATTCAAGAAGCGCTCAAGCTGATTAAACGCAGTCTAATTCTTTGGTGTGCTGCACTTATTTTTCTTGAAGGCTACTTCTTTCTGATTCGTTTCTATTAGGCCCCAGGATGACAACGCAACAAACACATATTGTCCATGGTGGCGACTTAGTCAGCGCCTCGATTCGCTATAACATTCCCGAATCAGATTGGGTGGATCTGTCAACCGGCCTTAACCCGATCACTTATCCTTGCGATGACATTCCGGCAACCGTATTCTCTAGATTGCCTTACCCTAGCCCGGAATTCAGGAAAACAGTCGAAGGCTATTATGGCCCGCATGCCTACCGCTCACTTGCTGGTACTCAAGAGATTATTCAACAACTGCCTTTGCTATTAGCAGATCTTCCTGTGATCTTGCCGTCCCTGGGTTACCAAGAGCATCAGTGTGCGTGGACAAACAAAGGCGCTGAGATTAGTTTTTACGATGCCTGCATCTTATCCAAAGCTGACGCCATGATTGAGCGGCTGATTGAAGCTAACTCACAACAGCATTTACTTATTATCAACCCGAATAATCCAAGCGGGCTCATGATTCCTCTAGAGAGCCTGTTCTCCTGGGCTGCCATGCTCGGAACTGACGCAATGCTGATCGTGGACGAAGCATTTATCGATCTAACACCTAAAGCCAGCCTACTCTCACGCCCACCCCTGCCCGATAACATTTTAGTACTGAGATCTTGCGGCAAATTCTTCGGCTTAGGCGGTATTCGGGCCGGCTTCATATTTGGCTCACCTAAAAGTCTCTCTCGCATACAGTTTCCGAGCAACCCTTGGCCACTCAACGGCCCAGCTATGCACATATTAAGCAAGGCCCTGCCCGATCGATACTGGCAACATGCCAGCCGAAAGCGCATCCAAAAGAGCGCCCAAGAAATCCAAAGCTTATTTGCGCCCTTGGTTCACAACAAAGCGCTCAAACTATTAGCTGATAGAGGCCTGTTTATTAGCTTCCAAGGTAGCCCATCTTATCTCAGCGAACTCTATGAGTTCTTCGCAAAAGCAGGTATTCTCTTGCGCCTTATATCTGTGAACAACGATTTTGCCATGCTACGAGTCGGCCTTGTTGATCATTTGGATAAAACGAGCATTGAACGAATCCGGCAGTGTGTTGCCCAAGTTGCCAGCAAAAATGCCTTTGATTCGTTTATAAAAACCAGGCCTCGAAGGTCAATTTCTGAGCGTAACAAATAGAGTATTTTTTCAATGTCCGCCGAAGACCAGACTGTAAACTTTACGCACGATGAACGCGAAGCGCTCTATAAAACCATTTTTAATCGACGTGATGTCAGAGGAGAATTCAAGCCCGACCCGATTCCGGATGAGGTCTTGGCCCGCATATTGAAAGCCGCACATCATGCGCCCTCGGTTGGCTTTATGCAGCCCTGGAACTTTATGTTAGTTCGCTCAAAAACAGTTCGACAACAAGTACAAGAGGCTTTTACTGATGCCAATAACGAAGCAATGGAAATGTTTCCGGACAACAAGAAGCCCCTGTATCAGTCTCTGAAGCTCGAAGGAATTTTAGACTCACCGCTTAACCT
>NZ_LWGA01001276.1:0-1805 GCF_001635235.1 Oleiphilus sp. HI0117
CTGTTCGAGACGAATGCTCTATTCCTTTCAGAATCTATCGTCCTGGTATGGTTGTGGGGCACTCTAAGACTGGTGAGATCGACAAGATTGACGGTCCATATTACTTCTTCAAAATGCTGCAAAAAATTCGTAACACTTTACCAAAGTGGATGCCTACTATTGGTATTGAAGGTGGCCGCATTAACGTTGTGCCGGTCGACTTTATTGTTGATGCAATTGATCATATTTCCCATGCAGATGGTGAAGATGGAAAATGTTTCCATTTGACTGACCCAGACCCACACAAGGTTGGTGAGGTTCTAAATATTTTTGCCGAAGCTGGTCATGCGCCAACCATGACAATGCGTGTTGATTCTCGCATGTTTGGTTTTATTCCTTCAATGGTTAGGAATGGCCTAAAGAACCTTCCTCCTGTTAAGCGTATTACGAGTGCGGTTTTAAATGATTTTGGTGTTCCAGAGTCGGCAATGGGTTTTATCAATTACCCAACAAAGTTCGACTCTCGCGAAACAGAGCGTGTATTGAAAGGATTAGGAATCGAAGTTCCTCGTCTAGAATCCTACGCACCTGCTATTTGGGATTTTTGGGAGCGTAACCTAGACCCAGATTTACATAAAGATCGTTCCTTAAAAGGTACTGTTGGTGGAAAAGTTTGTGTTGTCACGGGTGCAACATCGGGTATCGGATTGGCGACTGCGCATAAATTGGTAGATGCTGAGGCAATCGTATGTATCGCTGCTAGAACGCAAGAGACTCTGGACGAAGTTAAGGCTGAGCTACAAGCAAAAGGTAAGGGTGAAGTGCATGCTTATCGTTGCGACTTCGCGGACATGAATAACTGTGATGAGTTCGTTGAAGCCGTGCTAAAAGATCATGGTCATGTTGATTATTTGATTAATAACGCAGGCCGCTCGATCAGACGTGCGATTAACCATGCATTTGACCGTTTCCATGATTATGAACGAACTATGCAGCTAAACTACTTTGGTTCTTTGCGTTTGATTATGGGGTTCGCGCCATCAATGCTAGAACGTAAGTGCGGCCATATCGTTAATATTTCCTCTATTGGGGTACTAACTAATGCTCCACGCTTTTCTGCATACGTTGCATCAAAAGCTGCTTTGGATGCATTCTCACGTTGTGCTGCGTCAGAATTTTCCGATAGTAATGTGACTTTCACAACGATTAATATGCCGCTTGTGCGTACGCCGATGATTGGCCCAACTAAGATCTACGACTCTGTTCCGACATTGTCGCCAGATGATGCGGCAGATTTGATTGCTGAAGCGATTGTGCATCGACCAAAGCGTATCGCTACACGCTTGGGGACTTTTGCTGCAGTACTTCACTCCTTAGCTCCTAAGGTTGGTGAGATTGTAATGAATACTGGCTATAAGATGTTCCCTGATTCAGCTGCGGCTCAAGGTAAGGGGCAAGCTAATGAAAAGCCAAAAGTTTCAACAGAGCAGGTTGCATTCGCTGCGATCATGCGTGGTATTCACTGGTAAGGCGTTTTGTCTAGCTAGTATTTGATGCTATGTAGTAATAGAAAAGGGGCTTCGGCCTCTTTTTCTTTTTTAGAAGCTTACTTTTTCAGAAAAAGTAACTAAGAAATGGTGTAATTATTTTTACTGGCTGTGTAATATAGGCACGTTGTTTTAACCACACTAAGAGATACGTTCTGTATCTCTATCGAATAAAACTTTTAAGGAAGGTAATAACTAATGAGTGTTTTAGTTGGTAAGCAAGCTCCTGATTTTACAGTATCTGCAGTACTAGGTGACGGTTCTATCGTTGATGAATTT
>NZ_LWGA01001277.1:0-1334 GCF_001635235.1 Oleiphilus sp. HI0117
GTTGGTTGATCGAGATATTGAAGGTAATTCCGGTGGCCTGGCAAAGTTGGCGTTTGGTGGTATGGCCTTGGTGGGGACACCACTTCAGGAACGTATGGGCATAAAAGATTCTCCTGAACTTGCCTTAAAAGATTGGCATTCATTCGCTCAGTTCAGTGAACAGGATGAATGGCCTAAACGTTGGGCTGAATACTACGTGCAGAATTCCGCAGAGCGCGTATTTCATTGGCTGTGTGACAAAGGCTTAAAGTTCTTTCCGGCCGTAAACTGGGTAGAACGTGGGCTAAATGGCGATGGTAATAGCGTTCCCCGGTATCACGTAATTTGGGGCACTGGTCACCGCTTGGTTGAATTGTTTCTAGAAAAACTGGCTAAGCATTCTAACCGTGATAGTCTTCAGTTCTTTTATCGACATCGTGTAGTTGAGTTGGTATCTGAAAATGGCCGCGTAGTGGGCTGTCGAAGTGAAAGTGAAGAGACTAAAAAGGTAGTAGAGTTTGAGGCTGAGCATACTATTGCTGCATGTGGCGGGATTAACGGCAGTATCGACAAGGTTAGGGAGCATTGGTACAAACCTTGGGGCTTGCCACCGAAAGAAATCCTAAACGGATCTCACCCTTATGCCGATGGCGCATTGCATGAGCTCGTTTCAAATTTGGGGGGGAGTGTTACGCATCTTGATAAAATGTGGAATTATGCGGCAGGTATTCCGCATCCTCAGCCACAATTTGAAGGCCATGGCTTAAGCTTGATCCCATGTAAATCTGCTTTGTGGCTTGACGCTAAAGGCAATCGTATTGGCCCTGATCCACTCGTTACTGGTTTTGACACAAATGAGTTATGTCGTCGCGTTGCCCAGCTAGAAGAACCTTATACCTGGCAGGTTTTGAACTGGGGTATCGCTGCAAAAGAATTCGCAATCTCCGGTTCGGAGCATAACCCCTCGATTCGAGACAGAAAGTTGCTTAGCTTTTTAAAGGAAATATTGCTAGGAAATCACACGCTAATTGAGAAAATCTCTACTGAAAGTGACCACTTTATCGTTGCACAGAATATGGATGAACTCCTTACCCAGATGAAGGCTCTTGATGATGAAAAAGTTTTGAGCTGTGACAATGTTAAAGCTGCTGTTAGTGATTATGACCAAATGCTATCACGAGGGCCGGCTTTATGGAACGATGACCAGGTTAGGCGTATTCAGCAAGCCAGGGCATGGCGATCCGACAAAGTCAGAACGTGTAAACCTGCCCCCATTGTAAGTGACAAATCCGGTCCGTTAATCGCGATTAAGCTCAGACTCATTTCCAGAAAAAGCCTTGGTGGCATACAGACTA
>NZ_LWGA01001278.1:0-1738 GCF_001635235.1 Oleiphilus sp. HI0117
CAGTTTGATGCCAACAACTTACTTGGGCAATCAATTGATATCTTCCATAAAAACCCAAGCCATCAGAAAGAGCTACTAGAGAATCTAAGCGCTCAACACAAAGCCAATATTCAAGTTGGTCGACGCCATATGGAGCTATCAGTCAACCCGGTTAAGACCGAGTCCGGTGACCGTGTCGGTACAGTTGTTGAATGGAAGGATAACACTGAAGCATTGATAAAACGTGAGAATGAGTTACGCGTAGCAAACGAGAATGCTCGCTTAAAAGAAGCATTGGAGAATGTCAGCGCCAATGTGATGGTCGCCGATTATGATCGTACCATTGTCTATATGAACCCTGCGGTCATCAAAACACTCAAAAATGCAGAAGCGGCAATTAAATCAGCCCTACCCAACTTCGATACCGATAACTTATTGGGCCAGAGTATTGACCAATTCCATAAGAACCCGAACCATCAAATCAATGTGCTTGATAACTTGAGCGGCGAACACCAGGCTCATATCGAAGTCGGTGGCCGCCACATGGAGTTGCGCGTTAATGCCGTTGCGAATGAAGCTAAAGAGCGCATCGGAACAGTCGTTGAATGGTTCGACCGTACCAATGAGGTCATGATTCAGCAAGAAGTTGATAACATCGTAAACGCTGCAAGAGCTGGTGACTTGTCTCAGCGAATCGCTATAGCCGGTAAGGAAGGCTTCTTCAAGCAATTGAGTACAGGACTAAATGACGTACTCGATAATACCGACACCTTCATTTCTGATATGAGCAAGCTCTTTGAAGAAATGGCTCAAGGTAATTTGAGTCAGGCACTCTCTACTAATTACCAGGGTGATTTTGAGAATATCGCTAACAATGCTAATGCCACGCTTAGCAAATTGAGTTCTGTTCTAAGTGAAATCATGGGCATATCAAGCTCTGTAAATGAGTCCGCTAATGAGATCTCACAAGGCAGCGTCGACCTAAGCAACCGAACAGAAAGCCAGGCCAGCTCTCTGGAAGAAACCGCTGCCAGCATGGAAGAAATTACCAGTACGGTGAAAGAAAGCGAGAAGAACTCAGACGATGCAAACTACGAAGCTAACGATGCTCGTGTGAAAGCCGAGTCAGGCGGACAAGTTGTTAATCAGGCGGTTGAGGCGATGAAAGAAATTTCTGAATCCAGCAACAAGATTAATGACATTATCGGCGTCATTGATGAGATAGCTTTCCAAACTAACTTATTGGCACTTAACGCAGCTGTGGAAGCCGCAAGGGCAGGTGAACACGGACGTGGTTTTGCAGTGGTGGCAGGTGAAGTTCGAACCTTGTCCCAACGCTCCGCCAGTGCCGCGAAAGAGATCAAAGACCTTATTCGCGACAGTGTCAATAAAGTCGAGTCAGGCTCAATGTTAGTCAATCAGACAGGTGAAACCTTAAATGGCATCGTCCACTCCGTAGAGCAAGTTGCACGCCGTATAGAAAGCGTCAATGTTGCTGCCAAAGAACAATCTAACGGAATTGGACAGATCAACCAGGCCATTTCGCAAATGGATGAGATGACACAACAAAACGCAGCATTGGTTGAAGAAACTGCCGCTGCGTCAAGGTCTATGAGTGACCAGGCGAGTAAGATGCAACAATTGGTTCGTTTCTTCAGAACCTAGTCTGTCTGTGGCATAATTCGCAGCCTAAACCGAAAGGGGAGTCATTTGACTCCCCTTTTTTTGCACCAAAGTCTCAAACCTAGATAAAAACGAA
>NZ_LWGA01001279.1:0-1469 GCF_001635235.1 Oleiphilus sp. HI0117
ATACCCGGCTGCAATCAAAGCATTCTTCGCTTTTTCCGCGCGCACACCCCTGGCGCAATAAACAACAATCTCAGTGTTTTTGTCGGGATACTGCCGGCTAACTATAGGAACGATTTCGTTGTGGGTGGCACGTAGGTCACCATCTATATGGTCGAAAGTGTGTTCAATTTTACTTCTCACGTCGATCCAGACAGGGTCTGCCAATATGATATTGGAGCCAAAGGTGGCAAAACATAGTAATACTAGGCGGAATAAATAGGATGGTAATCTCATAGCTTTAAGTCCCTGTAATGAGTAGAGGCTAATATAAAGCCTAGAAACCGAAGGCAAATATGTCAAAAAACGAGGGAGTGTAACCGGAGGTATTATGATCTATGTACGCAAAATAGAATACAACCTAGCTAGGGACTCTTGGAGCTAATAAAGATTTACTTAGTTGAAAAGCTGCTCGATTAGAGCAGCTCAGGAAAGTAATAAATCATTAAATATACTGCTAGCAAAATGGCGACCCAAACAACCATGGTCTCAGTTGGCCATAGCCTTGCAAAGTATCCTTTTGGTTTTCCAGCTTTGGTGTCATAAGAGTTTTGAATCATTTGCTTAATTGAATAAGCGAGTGATTTTTCAATCTTTTCATAGGTGCAATAGATCGTGCATGCTAGCCTTTTTACAAACGCGGGAGCAAGCTTTCGGTATAACCAGTCAGCATCCAGATTTGTGGAAGGTAGTTCTGGCGGGTATAGATTGCGCAGGTTTAACCATACAAACGCTAGAGCCGAGAAGAACAAAAGCTGTAACTGCGTAAGAACGTGCGTAATATCGTAGGGCTGGTAGCTGTGTTCCCAGGGCAATAGAGCGTAAACAGTCTGAGCAGGAAAGGTACCTAGTACAACACACCCAACGGCTGCTAAGGTCATCGCAATTAGCATGTTTTTGGGTGGTTCAGTTGTACGGATACCTGAATCGTGAGCAAAAAATGCGAAGTAAGGAATCTTGATGCCCGCGTGATGAAATACGCCGGCAGCGGCAAATAGTAATAATAACCAAACAACATCATAGCCTTCAGCTACTGCAGCAGCCATAATCATTGACTTCGATACGAAGCCGCTGAAAAGCGGGAAGGCCGAGATAGACGCAGCACCAACAATACAAAGTATGGTTGTTTTTGGCATGCTCTTGTAAAGGCCGCCAAGCTCTGAGCCATTGATTTTACCTGTCATGTGCAAGACAGCGCCCATTGTCATCATCAACAGACCTTTAAATATAACATCATTAAAGGCATGGGCAACGGCACCGTTCAATGCAATGGCGGTACCTATACCAATCCCCACAATCATAAAACCAATTTGGTTAATAAGGCTGTAGGCAAGTACTCGGCGGAGATCATTTTCGATAACTGCAAAGAAAATTGGAAAGCATGCCATGGTGACACCAATCCATACGAGAATTTCTTCACCGGGGTAGGCCCG
>NZ_LWGA01001280.1:0-1326 GCF_001635235.1 Oleiphilus sp. HI0117
TAAGAGTGTTGCCTAGAGCATGAAAAAAGGGGCGGGTCTAAATCGACCGGCCCCTTTTGTTTAAGTAAGACTAAACCTGTTTAACACTTAGTTTAGTAAATCATTACCTAAGTTGATTAACTGCGTCTCACCATTGCTATCATCAACACCGTCATTGTCATTGACGACATAAACAGTATTGTCTGCAGTTACGGCTAAGCCTTCCATTTTCTCGTAAGTCGCTCCACCTGGCGCAGACAAGTCACCTTCAGCAATAAGATCTCTGACCAGAGTCTTGCTAATGGTGTCGCCATCGCTCAGTGCAGATACGTCAAACTCATAGATGCGCTTAATGGCTGCATCTTTGCCGCCCTGGTTATCACGCTCAAGCATTAGGAACTTACCGTCGCCAATCGAGGTGATATCAGATAAACCAACCCAGCCACCATTTTGCGACTCGGCAGTATCGAGAGGGTAGAAGAAGAAGCTCCACTGCTCACTTGTCGTATTGTAAGCACCAATGCGTGGATTCGCTTCATCGCCCCAAGCGCGCTGAATTGCTACATAGACTGAACCGTTATATTCAGTGATGCCTTCAAAGCCGAAGCGTACTTGAATATCATTCACTGATTGTGGCAGTGTGATAACTTCTTCAATGACGCCATTCGCATCGGTTTTGAATATGAAGTTCAAGCTATTGATTGGTCGTCCTGCATCCCCTTGTGTACCTGAACCTTCAGAAGCAACCCAGAAACCGCCATCGCTGGCAACGGCTATACCTTCAGGGTCAATATTGACGCTGTTGTCATCATTGATCAGTAGCGCTAGGTCTGCTTCATCGAAAACACTGACGCGTGTTGCATCGTCAGCATCAACCGAATCATCTGCCAAAACGCTTCTGGAAATGGCTGCAAAGATATTATTGCTATCTTTGATTGTGACTTCCTGGTTCAGCTGAGCGGGTGTGGTGCTGACGTCAATACCGAAAATACGACTTTGACCATAGAAGCTGTCTTCGATGGAATAAAGCATGTTTTCATCTGTTGGGCTTGCTGCCAAACCAGATAGTGCGCTCCAAGGTATGGGTGTCTCATCGACTCGATTAGTTGACTCGATTGTTGGGTAGCTTGCATCTGCGCTAGAGCGCTGATAGATATTCAATGCCGCACGGAACTTATCACCACGATCATCTTTTTCACTGGCGACAACCAGTAGGTTTCTATCAGGGATAGCCAAGCCACCTTCAGGGCCCACACCCGCAGGTAGGGTTTGCTTGTATACAGGCTGCTCTGGGTTACTGACATCGTAAACAAATACTAGGTTAGCACGTTCAGAGTTGACGAATAA
>NZ_LWGA01001281.1:0-2100 GCF_001635235.1 Oleiphilus sp. HI0117
GGAAAACAGCATGGGTTGCTGGCGCAAACGGACTAATCGGTAGTCATTTGGTTTCTTTGCTCAATCAACATCCCGCTTATGAACGTGTTGTTGCTTTCGTCCGCTCACCTTCAAGTGCCTCTTGGGCCAAGCTGCCTAAGGTTGAACAATGGCCAGTCAACTACCGTGAGCTCAGCGCTCCCGAACCCAAAAAAGTAGACGATATATTTTGCGCCCTGGGTTCTACTACTCGTAAAACGCCAAATAAAGAAGCTTACTACGAAATAGATGTCACCTTTCCTTTGAATGTTGCACGGCTAGGTCTTCAGAACGGCGCTCGCTATTATGGCCTTGTCTCTGCGCATGGTGCCAAGGTGAAAGCGTTCTCCTACTATATGCAAATGAAAGGCGAACTGGAACATCAGCTACTTGAGCTCAATTATCCTCATATAGCACTTGCTAGGCCTAGCCTATTACTCGGCGACAGAGGTGAATTTCGTCCAGCTGAAAAGCTAGGTGAAGTATTTATGGGCATACTCCCTGGCAATTTAAAAGCGATTCAAGCTCACGATGTTGCCGCTGCACTGATTCTTGAGGCAAATCGTTCTAAGCGGGGCACACAAGTGCTTAACTCAGCAATGATGCAAGGCGCGATAAAACAGCTAGAAAAGTAAACACCATGGCAAAGAACCCTGAAATCAGTACAGAGCAAATTCAAACTGAAATCGCTGAACTCAACGAGCAAATTCAGACACTCCAATTAGCAACACTTGGAAAAGATAAAGAGCCGTGCATCAGCTATACCCCCTTTCTGAAAACGGGCTCAGCTTACTACATTTTTATCAGTCAGCTTGCGACACACACGCACAATTTACTTGCTCACCCCAGTCTCTCTATTTTGATCATTGAAGATGAAGACAAGAGCAAAAACGTTTTTGCCCGCAAGCGACTAAACCTTAAGTGCAAAGCAGAAGAACTCAAGCAAGAAGACCCTGAATGGAACAATATTCTTGATGGCTTTGAAAAACGTCATGGAAATACAGTGAAGCTGCTTCGCTCTCTACCCGACTTTCATCTATTCAGACTAACTGCGGTTTCAGGTACTTATGTGAAAGGCTTTGGACAGGCTTTTGAGCTGACTGGAGACGATATTAAGCATATCAAAGCTTAAGCAGATTCCCCCTCGAAAAAACTTTCCCCGTGCTAAACCGCCAGCGAGCCGTGGAATGTTCTAACTACGAAGAGTTTCAATCGAGTCTGACCCCGTTGAAAACTTACTCACCCCATTTCGGCATCAAAGACTGTTCCAAGCCCAATTGAGATAAGATACGTGCTACAACAAAGTCGACCATATCTTCGATAGACTTTGGTTGATGGTAAAAACCTGGGCTTGCCGGGAGGATAACTGCCCCCATACGCGTGAGCTTGAGCATATTCTCTAGGTGAATTTCTGAGTAAGGTGCTTCTCTGGGAACTAGTATCAACTGACGACGCTCTTTCAAAGCCACGTCAGCGGCACGTTCGATCAGGTTATTACTTGCTCCCGTTGCGATGGCTGATAAGGACCCTGTACTACATGGGCAAACCACCATTCGACTCGGTGCACCGGAGCCAGATGCTAAAGGAGACATCCAATCCTCTTTGCCAAAAACACGAATCATTCCGGGCTCGGCAGAAAAATGGTCACTGAGGAAGGATTCCATTTGTGCTGCTTGTGCGGGCAACTTATATTCGGTTTCTGTGGCGATTACAATATGCGCTGCCTTGCTCACCATCAGGTAAACCGGCACGCTCTGCTTTAGTAAACATTCAATCAAGCGCAGAGCATACTGCGCGCCCGATGCACCAGTAATCGCTATTGATACCGGTTCGACCACCTTAGTCATTCACCTGTTCCTCTAGCGCTTCCACTAACTTGCCATGAATACCTGCGAAGCCGCCATTGCTCATGATCACAATATGACTTTCACCCGAGAGCTTAGACTTTACCTTATTGATTAAGTCATTAAGGGTATTGCCAAGCTCATGCTTAGTGCTTTGCTTGCTTGCCGTTTGAGCAATCAAGTCATCCAACCAAGTCATATCCGACAAGTCTGCCCAAACCACATGATTGGCCTCTTC
>NZ_LWGA01001282.1:0-1595 GCF_001635235.1 Oleiphilus sp. HI0117
CATCAAGCCCGGTAAGCCTTTTATGTATGGACAAATTGGCGAAACACCAGTACTCGGTTTGCCCGGAAATCCAGGCGCAGTATTTGTTACCTTTTCGGTATTGGCTCGCCCTTTCTTACTCCATAAGCAAGGTATTAGCGACACTAAACCTCAAAGTTACTCTCTTGCCCTAGACTTCGATATTAAAAAGTCCGGCCCCAGAAGAGAATTTCTGAGAGTTCAGCGAAGCCAAGGCAATCGTCTGATTCGTCACCCGAACCAAAGCTCTGGTATGCTAAGCTCTGCAAGCTGGGCGGAGGGTTTCGCTGTGATTAAAGAACACACTCAACCAAAAGCAGGGGATTCTGTCGAGTTTATACCTTTCCCTAGCATTTTTTCTTTGCCGGTATAGCAAGCATTATTAAGTTACGAGACGACCTTATGAATATCCTTTTTTTTGCCAGCTTGCGAGAGCAGCTCGACTGCGATAGCGAACAATGGACCGAGATCGACGGCATCCAGACGACTGGCGATATCAAATCCAAGCTTCAGTCACGGGGCGAACCCTGGTTAAGCGCGCTTGCTAACGAACGGATCATTATTTCAGTCAATCAGGATATCGCCGATGCAAGTACTGCTGTTAAAGTAGGAGATGAAGTAGCATTTTATCCCCCGGTAACAGGCGGTTAGTATGAAAATATCTGTCAGCGTTCAGCAAGAAGATTTCTCAATAGAAAATGAGTACCAGACTCTACGGAACAACCACGCCCTAGCAACTGGCGCGATCTGCACGTTTTCAGGCTTGGTTCGGGAATTCGGAGATCGCCCTAATGTAAATGGCATGTTCCTGGAGCACTACCCTGGCATGACAGAGCAGTGCTTACAGAAAATCATTCAACAAGCAGCTGAACGTTGGCAGATACTTGAAGCGAGAGTCATTCACCGCGTTGGCCCTTTGCACTTGAGCGAACAAATTGTCTTCGTTGGCGTAAGCTCTGCACATAGAGCAGATGCTTTTGCGGCCTGTGAGTTTATTATGGACTACTTAAAGTCCGACGCGCCTTTCTGGAAAAAGGAAATCACCAAAGACGGTGCTGAATGGGTTGAAGCAAAAGAGAGCGACCTAGATAGAAAAAAACGCTGGTAAAATGTCTGACTTAAGCCACAATAATTTCGCCCTGGAACGACTCGACCCGCCTCGCTTTCCTCTCGCCAAGCAATTCTATAAACAAGCGAACTACCATTCCCACGTCGGTAAAGAAGACGAGGTTTACATCCTTAGAAATAACAACTCAAACAATAAAATCGTTGCGGCTGTTCGCCTGGTCAAGAGCGATCAATATCTGATTCTACGCAGCATGGTCGTGGTTCCATCCGAGCAGCGGCAAGGCATAGGAAGCAGGCTACTTACCGAACTAAAACCACACCTGACAAATCGCGAGTGCTGGTGCTTTCCTTTTGAGTGGCTTAAAGACTTTTATGCTCAAATTGGCTTTCAGCTTCAGAATATAGAACAGGCTCCTCCTTATATCGCTGAATCTCTTCGTCGCTATCTTCGACAAGGACGAAAACTCACCCTAATGAAGCACCCGCTTGCTTGATTTTCCCCAGATATC
>NZ_LWGA01001283.1:0-1940 GCF_001635235.1 Oleiphilus sp. HI0117
CATGTCTGGCTACGTAGTTTAGTCAGTTGTAGCGATAGTCGGCTTTATTACAAAATATCCCTAATGCTACAAAATCAGAAAAAGTCTTACAAATGAAGGAATTCCGAAGCGTGAACTGAGACAACAAAAAGAAAAAGAGCGTTCAAAAAACGCTCTCAAATCGAAGAAAAATGACGAAAAGTTTAAAATCAGAATATGCGATTAAGACCATTTAGTGCCGCAACACGATATGCTTCTGCCATAGTTGGGTAGTTAAATGTGGTATTAATGAAGTAATCTAGGGTATTTGCATCACCTTCCTGATTCATAATCGCCTGACCGATGTGTACGATTTCGGCCGCCTGATCTCCAAAGCAATGGATTCCCAATATTTTTTTGGTCTCACGATGGAACAATATTTTAAGCATTCCGACCGCTTCACCGGTAATCTGAGCTCTAGCCAAGTCTTTGAAAAATGCCTGCCCTACTTCATAAGGAACTTTGGCTTCCGTAAGCTCCTTTTCATTCTTACCGACAGAGCTAATTTCTGGGATCGTATAGATACCGGTAGGTACATCATTAATAAACCTGAAGTAACTATCGTTAAGCAAAGCGGATGAAGCAGAGCGACCTTGATCGTAAGCAGCGCTAGCAAGTGCTGGCCAACCAATCACATCACCTACAGCATAGATATTCTCTACATCTGTTCGATAGTGGTCGTCAATTGAAAGCTGACCGCGTGAGTTTGCTTCAAGACCTATATTTTCTAGCCCAAGATTTTGGGTATTGCCGCTGCGACCATTACACCAAAGAAAAGCATCAGCTTTGATCTTTTTGCCCGACTCGAAAGTAACCTCTACACCGTAATCGGTACCGACAACTGTCTCGTAGGTTTCGTTGTGTCGGACAAGAACACCATTGTTTCGAAGGTGATAGCTAAGCGCATCAGAAATCTCATCATCAAGGAATGATAGTAATTTCTCGCCAGGATTAATCAGGTCGACTTTCACACCTAAACCTGAAAAAATTGATGCATACTCGGAGCCAATAACACCGGCACCATAAATAACCATAGTGCGTGGAGTATGGCTAAGCTGCAATACCGAATCACTACAATAGATACGCTCATGCGTAAAATCAACGTTGGACGGACGATAGGGACTAGACCCGCTAGCTATGATCGCCTCTTTAAAATGAACAATATCTGCGGAACCATTTCCACGTATTTCTATACGATTATCATCTAGAAAGTAGGCCGACCCGTTGTACAAGTCTATTTTATTTCGCGCATAAAAACGGGTTCTTAGCTTAACCTGTTTACTGATTACCTTTTCTGCGTTCTTCAAGACTCTCGGAAAGGAAAACCATCTTGGCTCACCGATATCACGGAACATGGTATTGGTGTTAAAGGTAATAATCTGCTTAACGGCGTGTCGAAGTGCTTTGGAAGGTATTGTTCCAACATGAGCACAGTTCCCGCCAACTACGGGTTTATCTTCGATCACAGCGACCATTTTATGGCCTTTTGCAGCGTTTAACGCTGCCCCTTCACCTGCAGGGCCTGCGCCAATTACTACAACATCATAATGATACTCAGCCATATAACCTTGATCTCCTGAACCTCTAGAAAAAACCGTATGTAATGATACTTAAGCTGTATCTACTTCATTGCATTATAAGAAATATCTTTTCCGGCAGCGTCTTTAGCAGCACTATCAACTTCTTTGTCGCATTTATCCTTGTCACCGCCACAGACGTCGCAAGCAACCTCCATACCAAGCGCACTCATTCCACCACACGAACCGGTAATCGGCTTATTGGCAAAAATAACGCCAACAGCCATAACCAACATTAACAGGGCAAGAACACCGAAAACTATGAAAAATAACTCCATAAGTTCCTCCTACTTAAGATACTGTTTAAACGAATCAGTGTGCATTGTTATGAGGCCTTCATCACCT
>NZ_LWGA01001284.1:0-964 GCF_001635235.1 Oleiphilus sp. HI0117
CGATGCTGGAAGTTAGGTTGCCATCCACGTTGTCGTTGGCTGTTGCACCAGCGTCGGTATAGCTCGTTCCTTGTTCAACTGTTTCAGCTGCATTGCCTGTTAGCGTAATGACTGGAATAGTTGTATCGGCAATGATGACTGTTCTAGTAACGGTCGTTGCAGCATTCCCCGCGGCATCATTGACGTCATAGCTGAGCACGTAGGTTCCGGGAGTATTAACATCAACAGCTCCACTAAGTACGATATTGGTGGTGACATCACCGTCAAGGTTATCGTCAGCTGTTGCGCCTGCATCTGTGTAAGAGGTGCTCTGTTCATGATTGACAATCGTGTTGCCCAGAAGAGTGATTGTTGGTGCGATGCCGTCTGTTACATTCACTGTGCGTGAGACTGTTGTTGCAGCGTTACCCGCAGCATCACTTACGTCATAAGAAATTAGGTAAGTGCCAATTATATTGGTATCTACATCGCCTGTTCGCGTGATACTGGCAGTAATGTCGCCATCAGCACTGTCAGAGGCTGTTGCACCGGCATCGGTATAAGGTGTGAGCTGAACATGATTAAGCGGGCTGGAGCCCAGTAGGGTAATCAGTGGTGCAGTACTGTCTTCGACTGTGACGGTTCGTGTTACTTGTACAGCATTATTGCCCGCAGTGTCACTGACATCATAGCGAGTGGTGTAAATCCCAGCTGTATTAATATCAACCGTATCGCCGGATACGATGATGTTGCTGCTTAGGTTGCCATCGACATTGTCGCTTGCCGTCGCGCCTGCGTCGGTATAGCTGGTAGCTTGTTCAACGGTTTCGTTAGAATTACCGTTGATTGTAATGACTGGAACTGTTGTATCGGCGATAACAACGCTTCTATTAACTGTAGCAGCGGCATTACCAGCGGCATCATTGACATCATAGCTGAGTATGTAGGTGTCTGGCGCATTTACATCGACAGTTCCGCTAACAAC